>JAFGQJ010000044.1 GCA_016935715.1 Spirochaetales bacterium | reverse complement strand
GCTGGTGGAGATGAAGTCCTCCAGCCACCGGGTCAGCCAGTGGCTCAGATCGACATCATTGTTGATCTCATGGAACTCTTTGAGATACGAGCTGTTTACACCGAGCAGGTCCCGGGGATTTGCCCCTCTGTCTACCGCCGTGCGATACATGAGAACCACCATCTCCAGCACGAGGGCCTTCAACACGTCCAGATCATCCGTTTCCAGGCTGTAGACGCGGAGCAGGATCCTGTTGATGATCGACCTGGCCCTCTCCTTGTCCCCTTTGCGGATGGCGGACAGCAGGCCGAACTCCTCCTGGAGATAGATTTCCCGGGAATCCCTGAACAGGTTCTGCTTGACGGAGTGAATCGCCTCGGCCTTGTAGGCATTGGCTCTGCCCCGCTCCCGGTTCAACTGCATCAGGCTGGAGTTGCAGGCGTTGTACTGGCAGGCGAGGTCCAGCAGAGCCCAGGCCGCCTGGCTGATCATCGATCCCCATTCCTCCCCGACCCGTCCGGGATGCACGGCGGAGAAGATCCCCGCCACGATCCGGTCATTCAGACAGATCGGCACACACCAGACGTAGAGTCCCTCATTGTCCAGACTGATGTTCGGCTCTCCCCAGCGGAGAGCTTCCTGGACCATCTGGGAAAGATCCAGATTTCTCTCCTGGGCGGCGTACCAGGGGTAGTAGATGCAGCGGTTGACAGCCACCCGGCTGCCGCTGACCAGGGCGGCACCGAAATTCGTGGCCAGCATGTAGCGTTCCGCGAGCTCCTCGAACTCGTTCGTGGCCAGCACGTATTTCCAATTTTTGTCAGCCATGGCGGCGGTTAAAGTCCTGTTCTTCCGCTTCCGCAGACATTAAAATACCTAAAAAACATCTTATTTTACTAAACAACGAGGCACATGTCCAATATACTTGGGATCAATATTATTACCGAATTTCAGGAGGAAGAATACGTGGCTTCATTGAATGCGATCTCCGAGGCTCTGCAGAAGGGCAAAGCGGATGAGGTTAAAAACCTGGTCACCCAGGCTCTGGAAGAGAAGATCGACGCCGAAAAGGTGCTGGAAGAGGGGCTGATCGCCGGCATGGACATCATCGGCGGCCGGTTCAAGCGCAACGAGATCTATATCCCCGAGGTGCTGATTGCCGCCCGGGCCATGCATGCAGGGATGTCGGTGCTGGAGCCGATCCTTGCAGAGAGCGGTGTCAAGATGATCGGAAAGCTGGCCATCGGCACCGTTAAGGGCGATCTCCACGATATCGGAAAGAACCTGGTTGCCATGATGTACAAAGGAGCCGGATTCGAGGTCATGGATCTCGGGGTGGATGTACCGGCGGAGAAGTACGTTCAGGCCACCGACGACGGAGCGGACATCGTAGGTCTTTCCGCGCTGCTGACCACCACCATGGTCCAGATGAAGGGCGTCATCGAAAGTCTCAAGGAGAAAGGTTCCAAAGCCAAGATCATTATCGGCGGAGCGCCGGTTACGCAGAACTATTGCGACGAGATCGGCGCGGACGGCTACGCCGCCGACGCTGCCACGGCCGTCGAGATCGGCAAGTCTCTGATCAAGGGGTAGGCAGGGCGGCTGGCTCCGCACGCAGGCGGCGGTGAGCGACTCAGCCGTATCCGGATCGTGAAGCCCGCTTTAACAGCAGCGGAAATTCCTCCAGGCTGTCTATCACCGCATCGGCCCTGGGTTCATCCGGTTCCGTCGATTCGATGAAATCGTGACGTATCTGCACGGCCAGGGCGAATCCCGCCTGCTTCGCTCCCTGTATATCCCGGGAGATCCGGTCACCCACGTGGGCGCAGCGGCCGGCGGAAGTTCCCGCCCGGCGGGCGGCGAAAAGAAAGATCCCCGGATCGGGCTTGCGACGGCCGTATTCGCAGGACAGGACGACCGGATCGAAAAACTTCTCTATGCCGTAGCGACGCAGGTCGGAGGGTACCTGTCCCCGGGACAGGATGTTGCTGATGATCCCCAGCTTCAGACCCATGCCTTGCAGAGACTCGAGCACCCGGGGCACTTCCGGGCGCATGCGGCGCCGGTAGTAGCGCGTATCCACCGTGTAGGCCAGGTCTTCGGCGACTTCGCTCAGCTGACCGGGTGAGATCGGGCAGGTCTTCAGCACGAACTCGCGCCAAACCTTCTCCGGGGGGAGCTCGATCCAGCTGGATTCGCGCCACCGCCGGTAGGCGGACAAACCTTCGTTGATCCGATCGTAGAGCTCCTGGTCATCCGATCGAACCGTTACCCCGCAGCGGGACAGCAGCAATCGTATGTCCGCGGTGGCACATACCCCGGCCCGGCGATCGTAGGTGTGGGTGTCTATGGTGCCGCCCATGTCGAGAAAAACAGCTTCCAGGTTCATGCCCGCTGCGCGGATTAGTCGTATCGTCAGTATCCACAGTATCAGAGTCGTAATGGGCTGTAAAGATAAATTTTCAAATAGAAAAATCAATAAAAAAAATCTTTCTTGACGACCGGTCCCAGGGTGCAGGGGGAGGAATCGGCGATTGACTTCCCTCGCCGGCAACTTAAAATAGTGAGCAAAGATCGATGAACGATGCGCACGAGCAAAAACCGCTTCACCTCGGACCGTCTGTGCCCGCCGAGCCGGGCTTCGGCGGGGGCAGGTCTGTCGTTGGGGTTTCCCTGCCCTACGATTATCTGTGCGGCGCCGCTACATCCCCCGCGGCACGGCTGTTTGTCGCGGCTCTGGGGCCGGTGGAGGAGGGGCTGCGCAAGCTGCGCAGCGAGCTGGTGGGGTGCATCGAGCTCCGTACCTTTCCGCCGGACGCTGCGAAGGAACACATCATCGATGCCGTTGCCAATGTATGGAATGCGCAGCTGCGGGTATCCCTCCATCCGACTCTCGTTCCTGACCGGGATTCAGCCGACCTGGAAGCCCGCTACCCGTGGCTCGGAGGACTCCTGAAGAGGATGCCTTCATTCCAGGAGAAGATCGTTTTGACGCTTCACGCCTTTGCCTCCGGCAGTGGGGAGGTGGCGGAGCTTCGCGGCCGGACGGTGAGGGCGCTTCGGCGGATGGTGGATGCCGCCAAGGAGAGTCTGCCGCTCCAATTGGCGCTGGAGCTGAACCGGGCCAAGGGCAAGGTCGATCCGGGCACCACCTTCCGAGGCGTGCTCGCCATGTGCGAGCAGGTCGAAGATTCTCGGGTCGGGATCTGCTGGGATTTGGGCCATACCCAGTCGAATGTTCTCAGAGGAGTCTGTCCTCCGGATCCTCCTGCAGAGTTCCTTCGGCGGGTGATTCATGCACACGTTCACGACATCGGACCTGACGGCGCCACTCACTGGCCTCTGATCTTCGGCAATGTGCCCATCCAAAGGTACATCGAAGCACTGAAAGGCGTCGGCTACGGCGGCTGCTGCGTCCTGGAGCTCAGTCCCCTCAGGTTTTCGGATCGGCTGGATGTGGGGGAATCGATCCGCCGCAGCGTGATTCGTCTGCGGGAAACGCTGGGCGGCGGCGAGTGAAAGCGGCCCCCTGCCGCCAGCGGGGAATGGGTACGGCTCACCAGGACCGGGGATTGGACCGCGGAGCACCCTAGAGCAGGTGGAGCACAGACAGCTCCGTGCGGCCGATCAGGATCGTGTCGGAG
>JAFGQJ010000271.1 GCA_016935715.1 Spirochaetales bacterium | reverse complement strand
CGGCAGTCGCGCCGATGTTGTCGGCCGCCATGTACCGCGCTACATTTATATGGAGGAAGATTGCACGGGCAGGACAACACCTTCCGAAGCGAGGATCGGGAAATGCTGAATGAGATCGCCGACACCCGCCAGATTCCGGCCGAGGGAACCCGCCGCTGGTTTACCGACGCGTATTTCGATCTGATCGTCTGGTACGATCGGGACGGCGCATCGATCGCGGGCTTTCAGCTGTGCTACGACAAGGACCGGCATGAGCGGGCCCTGACCTGGCATCGGGAGGCGGGATTCGATCACAGGCGGATCGACGACGGCGATATCACCGGTGGGATGAAGATGACCCCGATCCTGATCCCTGACGGCAGATTCGACTATACCACCGTCGCGACACGGTTTCGGCGGGAAAGCACGGAAATCGACCCCGACATCCGTGCGTTCGTCTACAATGCGCTGATGCACTACCCGAAGGACCCACTCACCCGCACGGCGGACCTTGACTTTTGTCCCGGCCGTTAGTAAATTAGCGCGACCTGGCCTCGGACAACCATCGGGTACTGAAATCAGGAAAAAACGGAAATCGAGACTCGAGCTTATGGCTGAAGCAAATACAAAAATGCGGAACTTGGGCATCAGCGCCCACATCGATGCGGGAAAGACTACTCTCACCGAGCGGATCCTCTACTATAGCCGCAAGATCCACCGGGTGCAGGAGGTCCATGGGAAGGACGGCGGCGGGGCCACCATGGATTCCATGGATCTGGAGCGGGAACGGGGGATCACCATCGCTTCGGCGGCCACCCAGGTCGAGTGGGCTGACCACAAGATCAACATCATCGACACCCCCGGGCACGTGGATTTCACCATCGAGGTGGAGCGGGCCCTTCGGGTGCTGGACGGGGCGATTCTGGTGCTGTGCGCCGTGGGCGGCGTCCAGTCCCAGACTCTGACCGTGGATCGCCAGCTGAAGCGCTACCACGTACCAAGGCTGGCCTTTGTCAACAAATGCGACCGCGTGGGAGCCAACCCGCTGCGGGTTACCGACCAGCTGCGCGAAAGGCTGGGCCACAACGCCGTGCTGATGCAGATGCCGATCGGGCTGGAGGGGGAGTTCAAGGGCATCGTGGACCTGGTGCGGATGAAAGCGCTGTACTACCAGGGCTCGATGAACGAAACGGTGATCACCTCCGATATCCCCGATGCGCTCATGGAGCGGGCTCAGAGCCTGAGGGAGCGGCTGATCGATGCGGCCAGCATGTTTTCCGACGAGCTCGCCGAGGCTTACCTGGAAGGGCAGCCCAGCGAACAGATGATCTACGATGCGGTCCGCCGGGGAACCCTGACTCAGGAGCTCACCCCCGTGTTTCTCGGCTCGGCTTACAAAAACATGGGCGTGCGGGCGCTGCTGGATGGAGCGGTCCGCTACCTGCCCTCGCCGGTGGAGGTGCAGAACAGGGCCCTGGACCTGGACAGGGACGAGCAGCCGGTCATCCTGAGGCCGGAGCCGGATCAACCCGTGGTGGCCCTGGCCTTCAAGCTGGAGGATGGCCAGTACGGACAGCTCACCTATATCCGCATCTACCAGGGAACGATCCGCAAGGGTGATGAGCTGTACAACAGCAGGAGCCGCCAGAGATTCCGCACCGGCCGACTGGTTCGCATGCACGCCGACAAGATGGAGGAGATCGGCGAAGCGGCAAGCGGGGACATCGTGGCCCTGTTCGGCATCGACTGCGCCTCCGGCGACACCTTTACCGACAAGAGCCTGAACTACTCGATGACCAGCATGTACGTGCCGCAGCCGGTGATCTCCCTGGCGGTGAAGGCCAGGGAAAAGAAATCCGAGGATCTGCTGTCCAAAGCGCTGAACCGCTTTGCCAAGGAAGATCCCACCTTCAAGACCCACATCGACCCGGAATCCAAGCAGACCATCATCAGCGGCATGGGGGAACTGCACCTGGAGGTCTACCTGGAGCGGATCCGCCGGGAGTACCGCGCCGACGTGGAGACCGGGATGCCCCAGGTTGCCTACCGGGAAACCATCTCCCGGGCTGCAGCCTTCGACTACACGCACAAGAAGCAAACCGGCGGCGCCGGGCAGTTCGCCCGGGTGGCAGGAACGCTTGAACCGGGCGGAGACGGCCAGTACAGCTTCATCAATGAGGTGAAGGGCGGAGCGATTCCGACCGAGTACATTCCCGCCTGCGACAAGGGGTTTCAGAGCTGCCTGGAGAAAGGCTCGCTGATCGGTTTTCCCGTGGTTGGAGTGACCGTCCGCATCAACGACGGCAGCGCACACGCGGTGGATTCCTCCGATCTGGCTTTTCAGCAGGCCGCCATCGGAGCCTTCAGGAGCGCCTACTCCAGGGCAGCCCCGGAGATCCTGGAACCGATCATGAAGGTCTCGGTCGAAGGGCCGACGGAGTACCAGGGAGGCATCTTCGCCAGCATCAACCAGCGCAGGGGGATGATCGTGAGCACGAACGAAGACGAAAGCCTGTCCCGCATCGACGCGGAGGTGCCTTTGAGCGAGATGTTCGGCTACTCCACAGTGCTCCGCTCCATCACCCAGGGTAAGGCCCAGTTCACCATGGAGTTTTCCAGATACGCGAAGGTTCCGGCGGGAATCGCCGAAGACCTGAAATCCGAATACAAAAAAGCAAAATCGGGAGCCAATGCATGATCAAGCAGGAACTGAACGATCGCAGCCCCCTCCGCATCCTGGAGCGGTCCACTCACGG
>JAFGQJ010000270.1 GCA_016935715.1 Spirochaetales bacterium | reverse complement strand
GCAAAACAGGCGGCAAAGAAAGCCGCCGGGAAGACCCGCAAACATCCTGCGCGCAAACCGGGAATGCTGAAGAAGATGGCCGGTGTGTTGCGGCGACCGAAGAAGAAAACGGCGACCCGCCGCGCCTCCATGCAGAAGGTGCTGATCGCTCACGGCGTGGAAAAAAAGGCGCCGGCGGTGCGTCCTCCCTTCCCCGCCTACCGGGGCACATTGCCGTATATCTTTGTCAGCTACTCCCACGCGGACATGAAAGAGGTCTTCCGGATCATCAGACAGCTCAACTCCAGCCGGTATCGCATCTGGTTCGATGAAGGCATCGAGCCGGGAAACGAATGGCCGGAGGTTGTAGGCCGTGCGGTTCTGGGGTGCTCTCAGTTCATCGTGTTCATGAGCCCTGCCGCAGTGGATTCCAGGAACGTGCGCAACGAGATCAACCTGGCCACCAGCGCGGACAAGAACATCATCGTGATCTATCTGAAGAGCACTCCTCTGTCGGAAGGTCTGCTGCTGCAGATCGGAACGGTCCAGTATTTCAACAAATTCGAGATGGCGGACAAGGAGTTCATCGACAAGCTCAAGCGGCTGTTGAGCAATGAACTGCACAACTAGGCAACACTGATTCGCCGGACCGGGATTCCCGGCAGCCCGCAGCCGATCCCGGAAGCCGCGATGCGGTTCTACCCTTGGGACTGTTTCCCTCCGGATGCCGCGGAAACCGGGGGCGTTTCCGTGTGCGCCGCCTCCCCCCGCAGCAGGTAAAGGATCGCTCCGCAGACGACCACCAGCACCGTCACGGCCAGGGCGATCATGGCGAAGCTGAAGCTGAAGCCGCTGCGATCGATTAGCCAGCCGATTATCGGGGTGAACACGCCTCCGCCTACCGAGCTTCCCAGGAAATATACGCCGAGTAGGGTCGAGCGCTGCCTGGCCGGGGCATGGGCGAAGAGGAAGGATTCGGAGATGGGCATGCGCGTGAACACGAAGATGCCGGTCAGAATGAGCAGAATGTACAGTCCCGCGCCCATGGTAACCCTGGGCAGAAAGTAGATCGTGGGCACGACGATCGCACAGGCTGCATAGAACAGGGGCAGCTTCCCGACCCTGTCGGACAGATGCCCGGCAAGCGGAGCCACCCAGAATCCCCCGGAGAAGATCACGGCCTGCAGGCTGGCCGCGGTTTCTTCCCGGATGCCGTGAAAATCCACCAGCAGCAGCGGGACGAAGCCGATCATCGATCCGACCAGGGCGCCGCTGAGCGTGCTCAGGGCCAGGAAGCAGAACAGCCAGACCCAGAAGCGGGTGCCCCGCTTCCGCTCCTGCCCCGACAGAGTTTCCGCTTTTGAGATTCCCCGTTTGACCGCGGCTCTGTGCAGCAGCACAACCAGAGCCAGGCCCAGGCAAAGGGTTGGAACGCTCAGGGCCACGTAGGTGCCGCGCCAGCCGACGGCCGCGGCTATGCCTCCGGCGATCAGAGGGGCAAGAAAGTGGCTGGCGCTGCCTCCCATGACGTGCACTCCCAGGGCGCTGCCCCGCTGCTCCGGTCTGGCCACCCGGGAGATCAGGTAGCTTGCCGCAGGGTGGTAGCCGCTTCCGGTCAACCCGATGAGGGCATTGGCTACCACCAGCAGCGCAAAGGTCGGCGCCAATCCGAACATCACGCCGGCAATTGCCACTCCCGCTATCCCGATGAAGATCATCAGCACGGGACTGATCCGGCCGCTGAGCCATCCGGCGGGCAGATGCCCGACTCCGTACGCCATGGTGAAGGCCGACAGGAGCACACCGGACTGGGTGTAGCTCAAAGAAAAGCTGCTGCGGATCAGGGGCAGCAGGGGGGCGGCAATCGCGGTGATCACGTGATGGGTGAAATGAGCCAGAACGAACAGGGGCAGGATCGACCCGAAGAAGCCGCCGATGTATCCGCGCAGTTTGTTGCTCAGCAATCGAGGCCTCGAAGGAGTTGATTCATGGGATAGTTTATAGCTCAGGGCCGCCGTACCTGTCTACGGCGCCGGCCCGGCAGCAGGGAGGTCCAGCCGCCTTTAAGAATCCGCTCCCTGAGCCAGCTTGAATCGCTCCTCCAGATCCCCGTAAAGTGCCAGGAATTGACGGTACTGTTTTTCGTACACGGGATCGGGCCCCGGGTAGTGCACCTCCCGGTCATAGGCTTTCAGTCTGACGACCGCTTGCGGGATCGAGGAGATCATACCGAGGGAGTGGGCGCAGATCAGCATATTTCCCACCAGGCCCGTATCTGCAACACCAACGGTTCGGATTGGCTTTTTGAGAACCTTGCCGAGAATGTCCAGCCAGGCCTGGCTCTTCAGGCCTCCCCCTACTGCCATTACCTGCTCGACCACGACTCCGAGCGACTCCAGCGTTTCCAGGCAGTTGCGCAGGGCAAAGCCCACTCCTTCCATGATCGCCTTGATGAAGTGAGCTTTCCTGGTTCCCAGACCGATGCCGAAAAACACACCGCGTGCATTGGCATCCCAGTAGGGAGTCCGTTCGCCGTTCAGATACGGCAGGAAGATCAAACCTTCCGAGCCGTCCGGTATATCCCGGATGGCGTCGTTGTACTGCTGGAATATATCCCCCGTGCTTTCCCCCGCGGAACCGTTTTGATCGAAGGCGTTTCGAAACCAGTTCAGAGATTCCCCGGCCGTTTGAGTGATGCCCATCATGACCCACTTGTCCCGCAGGCAGTAGTTCCAGCAGATGGTCCTGTCCCGAGAGTCGGGAAGCGGTTTGTCGGCGCAGACGGCGACCACGCCGGCGGTACCGATGATCAGGGTAACCTGGCCGGAGCGGACCATCCCCGCCCCCAGAGCGGCGGTGGAGCAGTCGGCGCTGCCGTTCGCCACCGGCGTGCCCTCCGGAATGCCCGTTGCCCGCGCAGCAGCCTGCGTCACTGCGCCGATGATTTCGTCGGAGGGCCTCGCCTCGGGCAGAAAGGAGGCGGGGACCCCGAACAGGTCGAGCATGGCTTCGGACCAGCAGCGCTCTTTTACGTTGAAAAGCAGTGTTCCGCTGGCATCGGAGTAGTCGATCGCCATCTGTCCGGTGAGACGGTATTTGAGATAGTCCTTGGCGATCAGCACATGACGGATCCTGGACCAGGCATCGGCCTGGTTGTCCTGTATCCATTTGAGATGGAGGGCCGTGTAGGTCGAGGTTGCGACGTTCTGCGTCTCCGCAAAGACCGAATCCTTCTTCGATTTGTCGCTGTTGATGCGCTCCGCGATCGAGCTGCTGCGCTGATCCATCCAGGTAAT
>JAFGQJ010000043.1 GCA_016935715.1 Spirochaetales bacterium | reverse complement strand
TCCGCCTTGACAAGGACTTCCGGATCCAGCTCCTGCTTCTCCTCGGTGTCCGTTCCCATGGCCGTGATGTGCAGCCCCGGATGCAGCCACTCCGCCGCCAGATAGGGCTCCCGCGACGGGGTGGTGGTCACCACGACCGAAGCGCCCCGGACCACCTCCTCCACCGAGGCGGCCCTGCGGATCTCCACTCCCAGCTCCTCCGCCATCTCCCGGACGTAGATGTCCGTCTCCTCTTCGTAGAGGCTGTAGATCAGCAGGCGCTTGAAATCCCGCACCAGCTTCAGCCCCCGCATCTGGTAGCGGGCCTGAGTGCCGGCCCCGATCACCCCGGCGGTCTCCACGCTTTCGGGGGCCAGATGCCTGGAGGCGATCGCCCCGGCGGCGCCGGTTCTAACCTGGGTGAGGTAGCCGTTGTCCAGCAGAACCGCCAGGGGGAAACCGGTTTCCGTGCTCACCAGCACCATCAGGCCGCTGGAGCTCGGCAATCCCGCCTTGAAATTCTCGAAAAATCCCGAGGCTATCTTGACCGCCAGGCTGTCCATACCCTCGATGTAGGCGGACTTGACGTCCACCTCGCCGCTGCGCTGGGCAACCGGCAGCATCATGATCGGCGGAACCGTGGCCCGGCCCCGGGAGAGCTGGACGAAGGCCTGCCCGACCGCATCGAGAGCGTCGCTAGTCAGGGATACGCAGGAACGAAGGTCCTGCTCCGTCAACACGAGGATTTCCACTGCGTCACCTCATTTCTCTAGTCCCGTTCCCGGCTCTGCCGGCCCCTTCGGATGCGCTCGCCCACCACCTGGAGATATCGCGGCAGGTCCACGCCGGAGCCGCTCACGACCACGGCCGTGTTGCGGCCGGGGCTTTCGATTTTGCCGGCCAGCAGAGCCCCGATCCCCACGGCTCCCGCCCCCTCCACGACCAGGCCGTGCCTCTCCAGGGCATAGGCCATGCCCGCGGCGACCTCCTGCTCCGACACGGCGACGAACTGGTCGGTCAGCTCGCCGACCATGGACAGGGTGTAGCGGTTGTCGATCCCTATCCCGCCGAGCAGGGAGTCGGCCAGGGTGTCCCGTTCTTCGATCACCACCGCCTTGCCCGCCTTCACGCTCTCCTGCATAACCGGTGAGCGCTCGATGGAGACGGCGATCACACGGACCGCCGGGTTGGCCGTCTTCAACGCCAGGGCGATTCCGGAGAGAAGCCCTCCGCCGGACAGGGGAACCAGGACCGTGTCCACCTGGGGCAGATCCTCGAGGATTTCCAGCCCGATCGTGGCCTGACCGGCGATGATCCGGGGGTCGTCGAAGGGCTCGACCGGGATGAGATCCCGCTCCTTCCGAAGCCGGTGGTAGTGCTGTTCGGCTTGGTCCTGGCTCCTGCCTTCCACCACGACCTCCGCGCCGTAGGAGGCTATGGCTTCGATCCTGTAGGAGGGGACGTGCTCGGACACGCAGACCACGGCCCGTATCCCCGATTCGCCCGCGGCGCAGGCCACGGCTTTTCCGTGGTTGCCCGTGGAGAAGGTGATCACCCCCCGCCCGCGCTCCTCCCGGCTCAGGCTGAGGATCTTGTTGAAGGCTCCCCGCACCTTGAAGGAGCCGGTCTTCTGCAGGCTCTCGAGCTTGAGATGCACGGATCCGGCGGCCCGGCCGCCGAGATCGGCGGAGGCAACCAGCGGGGTTCTCAAGACCCTCCCCGAGATCCGCTGCCGGGCCTGGTAGATCTCGGAGAGGGGAATCGTAACGGCAGACATCGGACAACCGTGGCTACTTCACGTACAGCTTGTTCGCAAACTCGTACAGCGGCTCGTAGCCCTTCTCGGTGATCCTGATGGTGGCGTCGGCCTCGAAGCCGACCTTCTCCTCCCAGATCCCGAGGATGATGTGAAAGGCCATGTTGGGCTGGAGCACGGTCTTGTCCCCCGGGCGAAGGCTCATGGTCTGCTCTCCCCAGTCGGGGGGATAGTTCAAGCCGATCGAGTAGCCGATGCGGGATTCCTTGACCACCTTGGTGCCGGAGATCGCCTGCCGCCATTTGGCCTCGACGTCCTCGCAGGTGACGCCGGGCTTGACCACCTGAAGGGTTTCGCCCAGCCCGTGGATGACCACGTCGGCCACCTCCTTTATGAGCGGGGGAGGCGTTCCCAGGAACATGGTGCGTGCGATGGGTGCATGGTAGTGCTTGTATACCCCTGTCAGCTCGAGGATGATCGGTTCATCCTTCTGATACTTCTTGTCGCTCCAGGTCAGGTGCGGGGTGCTGGTGCCCTCCCCCGCCATCATCAGGGGCACGATGGCCGGATAGTCCCCGCCGTGCTCGGCGGTGCCCCTGTACTCGGCCGCGGCGATGGCTGCGGCGGCGTCGCACTCCCGCACGCCCACGTCGATCGTGTCGATGGCCGTCTGCATGACCTTGACGGCGATCTGGCCGGCGATCTTCATGAAGCGGATCTCCTCTTCACTCTTGACCTGCCTCACCATGTTCACCAGCAGATTCCCGTCCTTGAATTTCGCGTTGGGAAGGGCCTTCTCCAGCTCCACGTAGTTCCTGTGGGTGAAGTAGAACTGGTCCATCTCCACGCCGATCGATTTGCCGCCCCAGCCCTTCTCCTTGATGATGTCCGCCACGAACATCATCGGGTGCTTGACCTTGGACTGCACGTAGTCATCGGCGTAGGAGCGGATGTTCTCATGGCTCAAGAACGTGGTCAGCTTGGCACCGTTGCCGTCCATGCCCCGGCCGACCCACATGGGCTCCGCCTGATCCAGGGAGACGATGACTCCCTGGTGCACGTAGAAGGACCAGCCGTCGTAGCCGGTTAGGTAGTTCATGTTGGCCGGCTGAGAGACGAACAGAACATCGATGCCCTCGCCCTTCATCCGCTCCTTTGTCTTCTGGATTCTCTGTTTGTATTCCTTCTCCGGGAAAACGAGCATGACAATATCCTCCTATGTTTTTTTGTTATCCAGTCGTTTCTTCGTGCCCCCTAAAAAATGCATCACCATGGCTGCGGCCATGATCGAGGTCAGGTTGGCCACGTCGAGGGAGGGGGCGACTTCGACGAGGTCGAATCCCCGGGTCAACGGATGCTGGGCGATCATCCATACGGCCTCCAGCGCCTGGTAGGAGCTCAATCCTCCCGGGTTGGGCGCACAGGTCCCGGGGGCCACACCCAGGTCCAGGCCGTCGATGTCGATGCTCAAGAAGATGGCCTCGGTGCCGTCGGAAGCCAGCTCCAGGGCCTGATTCACCACCTCCTCGATCCCCTGCTTGTGTACCTGCCTGGCCGGAATCACGGTGATTCCCTTCTGCCTGCACCAATCCATGTAGAAGCGGGAGTTGAGCCAGCCGTTGATGCCCAGCTCGACCAGGTTCTTCGGCAGGACAGCACGCTCGGGTTCCTCCACCAGTCGCCGGAACGGGGTTCCGCTGGACACCTCCCCGTGGTGGGATATGCGCACGTCCAGGTGCCCGTCGATCATGATCACCCCGATACGCCCCTTCACCGCGTTGATCAGGGCCTTGGCATCCGGATAGGCCAGGGAATGATCGCCCCCGATGGCCACCAGGGTGGTTCCGGTCCGGAAGATCTCGGTGAGCACCTTCTCCACCCGCTCGTGGGTACCCAGCACATCGGTCTGGAGCACGTCGATGTTGCCGAAATCGGTCACGCTGAAGCCCGTGGACAGATCCATATCGATTCCCGGTTCGTAGACATTGGAGAAGACCAGGGAGCTGCGCACACCCTCCGGACCGAAGCGGCAGCCCCTGCGCCCCATCACCGCGGTGTCGAAGGGGATGCCGATGATCCCCGCATCCACCCGCTCGGCCTCCCTCCAGTCGACCATGATGTCCCGCAAGCCGACATCGTACTCGTCCGGCACCCAGTTGCCCGGCTTGGGCACCTCCAGCAGGAGCTTCTCCACCTCGGATGAGAATTTCATTTCCTCTACCTCCGTCGCCCTAGCGCGCCAGCATCGTGTTCGGCAGGAACATGGCGATGTCCGGGAACACGATCAGCAGGATCGTCGCCAGGATCAGGATGAATATGAACGGCGGCGTGTGCCGGATCACCTCCAGATAAGGCCTGCGGAAGATCAGCTGGGCGGTGAAGATGTCGCAGCCGAAAGGCGGCGTGGCCGAGCCGATGGCCGCCTGCAGCGTGACCAGCACGCCGAGGAACACCGAGTTGATCCCCGTGGCCACCACGTACGGCCCGAAGATCGGGCTGAGGATGTAGATGGCGACGATGGGATCCACGAACATGCAGGCTATGAAGTAGGAAATCACGACGATCAGGACCACCTTCAGTTGCGAGGGATCTGTGCCGAACAGCAGGGGCATGAAAGCCTGGGGGATGCGCAGGAAGCTGATCAGCCAGGAGAAGGCCTGGCCCGCTCCCACCAGGACAAAGACCACTCCGGTTATGACACCCGTGTCCAGGAAGGACTTGAAAATCTTGTTCCAGGTCAGGCTGCGGTACACCAGTCCTTCCAGGAGAAGAGCGTAGGCAACAGAGGCGGCCGCCGCTTCGGTGGGGCTGAAGATCCCCGTGTAGATCCCCCCCACGATAACCAAGGGGAAGCCCAGGACCAGGATCCCCTCCTTGACCGCGACGAATCTCTCCTTCCAGCTCGCTTTGGGCGCCAGGCCCACCTTCTTGATCTTGGAGTAGAAATAGCAGTAGACCGAGAACATGAAGAACACGAGCAGGCCCGGGCCGATCCCTGCCAGAAAGAGCTTTCCGATCGAGGTGTTGGTGGCCACCCCGTAGACGATGAAGCCGATGCTCGGCGGTATCAGGAAAGCGATATCGCTCGAGTTGATGATCAGCCCCAGGGTGAAGGAGCTCTTGTAGCCGGCTTCCAGGAGCATGGGACGCATGGTCCCGCCGATGGCGGCCACGGTGGCCTGGGTGGAGCCGGAGACCGCCCCGAACAGGGTGCAGCTGGCATTGGTGGTGATCGGCAGCCCGCCGGGAATGTGGCCCACGAAGGACCTCACCATGTTGATCAATCTGCGGGCCGCTTTGCCGGATGTGATGATGCTGGCCGCCAGGATGAACATGGGAACGCAGACCAGAGACGGCGGAGTGAGACCGGTCAGAACCTGCTGCACCAGTACCGTCATCTTCAAGGTGGGCATATGTACCGAGATATGCGCGATCAGGGGACCCAGGATCGTGACCATGAAGGGGAATCCCAGAAGCAGCATGGCGACCATGCTGATCCACATAAATGTCATAATCTCTCCTCCTTATCCCTCTTCCTCGTACTCGCTCTGCTGCTCCGGAGACATCCAGACTTCCTTTCGTACGATGTTGCGGATGATCGTGCGCACGTACTGGATGCCGGCCATGAAAAAGCCGATCGGAACGATGACCAGGAAGGTCCAGTAGGGCAGCCGCAGGGCTTCGGTGGACTGACCTAGGGATTTGCTCTCCAGCAGGTAGGCCAGGGAGTAACGGGCCATGAGAAACATCACCACCGCGCTCACCGCTGAAATGGCGAAGATGAAGATCTTCTCCAGGCGAGGGCCCATCAGGTCGAAGAAGGCTCCCATGCGGATGTGCCGGGCCTTTCTGACCGCGTAGCTCACGCCGACGAAGGTGGTGAAGATGACCAGGAACTCGGATACCTCCTCCACGAAGTAGATGCTCTTGAAAAACTCCCGGGCCACGACATTGGCGATCAGCAG
>JAFGQJ010000269.1 GCA_016935715.1 Spirochaetales bacterium | reverse complement strand
GCAAGGTCGGCCAGCCACACGACCAGCAGCTGGATCCCCAGCAGCATGCTGCAGGTGCTCTTCACCGCAGAAAAGGTCACTTCCTCGCCGCTGATAAGGTTCACAACCCCCAGACTTCTCCAGGCGAACAATCCGAGATCCGAATAGGGCTTGTTGGTGACCACGATGAAGGAGATCCTGCTCGCCTCCAGCTCCCTGGCGAATTCGACCATGTCGGCGGTGGTACCGGACCAGCTGAGGAGGATCACGAGGTCTTTTTCCGGCTCCATCAGCCGCAGGGCATGCTCCACTTCCACCGGTCTGAGCAGGAGTGTTTCCACCTCCGGAAGCATCCGGTTGCACCAGCTGCGGGCCATGAGCCCGGCATGATAGGAGCTGCCCATCCCCACCAATACGACCCGTTCCAGCCCTGACAGCCCCTGGTCGAATCGTCTTATCAGGAGCCGGCGCCGGAGGGCCAACCTGGGCGCGAGGGCCGCCTCTGGAAGATAGGCATCCAGCATGTCCTGGAGGCGATCGGGAATTTCCTCCAGGTGGGTTTCGAAAAAGGAGGCGAACACCTCCTTTTCGGCCTGAAGCGGATTGAGAACCGTCTCGAATTCCTCGATATCCGTGATCGGCTGTCCGTCGAAATCGGCAACCGAAATCCGCCTTCCGACCGTGCCCTGATCCAGGCAGGTTTCGATACGGGCGAACTGCTGCTCCCCCTCCATGGGAAGCACGGCGACCCGGAAGGTTTCCAGGATCCGCTCCTCCTCCTTCGAATCCCCGGCGCGGCTCCGTGATGGACCTCCAGCCTGCCTTCGCTGCGTTGGACCGCGCCTGTCATGCCGGCCCCGCAACTCCTTCAACTCCCGGGCTTTATCCTGGATCGTCTTCTGATCGAACAAGCCGAGGGCGGCGTTGATATCCGAGACGACCATCACCTCCTGGGTGTCACGGCGTCGCACCACGAAAACGGGGCGATTGTGGCTGGCAACGAACAGGCAGCGGGGAGAGTGCAGGCTTATTCCGGCCGCCGCCATCTGTCCGTGCCCCGCAGAGATTTTCGCGGCGGCCTGCCGGAAAGCGAGTGCATCCAACTCGGGATCGGTTTTCCCTTCGATCATGGAGTAGATCCGGTAGTCGATCGTCTGGCTGCCCGGACAGTACCCATCCAGACCGTCGTCCACCTGCCCCCGGATGGCCTTCCCCCGTACGCTCTCGTAACGGAACGTATCGAAGTAGTAACCCCAGAGCACGGAGAAATACTCGGCGGAGTTGCTGCTTCGAAACCGGAAGCCCGCATGGGTCAGGAACCTGCGCAGGTCCTCCTCCACCGACGGGCTGAATTGGCCATTGAGAACGATGGCTCTGAGGCCTTCGGCATCGAGAAAGGGGTGGGCATTTTCATCCGAGACGGGGGATTGCAGCGCCCAGCGCCCGTGAGCGATGATCGGAGAGCTGAAATACCGCAGAGCCGCCGGATCGGCACCCTTCCAGGCGGGCTCTGAGTCGGCATCGTCGCTGAGCTCGGCATCCTCGCCCGCCTGCTGCACCTCCGGCAGATCGGCGCTGCGCAGATGCATCCATGCTGTAGCGGCGGCCGCGCCGAATACGTTCAGCGCTCTCTCGGTCCGGTACACGGCGGTCCAGGGCGGGCGGACCCCCCCGGCTCTCCGGGGAAGCAGCCGCTCGAAGATCCGCTGGACCTCTTCCCGCAGATTCTTTTGAACGGCCAGCCGGCTGAGCAGGGCACCGTCCAGCAACCTGAGCAGGCAGCTCACCGCATCGGGACTGAACTGCCCCGGCACGCAGAAGGTGGAGTCCCGCAGCAGATTCAGAAACTGCTGGTATAGCTCACCGCCGACCTGGGGGAGACTCGCCCTGCTCAACTCCGGCTCGGCCGTGGGAACGAGCAGCTTCAGCTGCTTCATGGCCTGCTCGAACAGCTCATCGACCAGGCGTCCAACGGCCTGCTCATCGATCTGCCCATAGGTACCGGCTTCCGATCCGCCGAGTGTGTCCGTCAGCGCTTTGCGGGCAAGAGTGCGGACGACCAGAGGGGGAAGATCGTATTTTTCGATCCCTTCGCAGATGATGCGGCTGAAATCCTCCACGGATGCGATCCTGTAGGATTTGGAAGGCGATGGATCTCCGCAGGTTCCGGGAACGAGCCGGGTCGTACCGGCCGATGCCGGATCGATCAGATCGCGGAACTCCCCCCTCTTCCCCGGAGCTCCGGGATCATCCGCCAGCCCCTCCCAGCGAAGCAGTGCCTTCTGCAGCTCCCGGCGGTCCGGCGGCGCCCCGGCGTCGCTCCAGAGTCGTGTCAGGATCTCGGCCTCCGCCGGATCGGTTCCCTCGCTGAGCTGGGTTTCCACGAAGCGCGAGAGAGCCCCTACGGTCTTCCGGACTCTCAGAGGTTCCCGGTCATCCCCGAACCAGGCGGCTCCGGTAGAGTCCGGAGCCCTGTACAGAATCGAGGCCATCCCACCGAGGATTCGGGCCAATCCGTTTGGGTTGTCACCGAAGTATCCTATTATTCCGCACATGACACTTTACAGGCTGAGCGCACGACCCCTCCCCTACATCTGCTTCCGCCCCCTTCACCCTCGCATTAATTCGACGTATGTGCAACATTGAATGGTT
>JAFGQJ010000268.1 GCA_016935715.1 Spirochaetales bacterium | reverse complement strand
TTCTCGAACCTGCGGTGTTCGCCCTGCTGGATGCGCTCCTGCTGGGAAGGCGGGAAGAGCTTCCGAGCGCTCTGTACGGAAAGTTCAGAGCCAGCGGCAGTCTTCACCTGCTGGCGCTCTCCGGTCTGCACCTCGGCATCCTGTTTATCCTGCTGTGTCTCCTGCTCCGCTTCCTGCCGGATCGGCGGGTGCGCCGGCTCATCGCCGGTAGCCTTCTGCTCGGCTATGTTTTTCTGGTTGGCTGGCGCCCGTCTCTGGAACGGGCCGTGGTGATGCTGCTGGTGGCGGCTGCAGGCTTCACCCTGGATCGGGAGAGCGAACCTCTCCATCTTCTGGGTCTGGCCGCTTCCGGGCTGCTCGTCCTCCATCCCCACTACGCTTTCGATCTCTCCTTCCAGCTCTCCTTCCTTTCCCTCGCGGGCATCCTGATTCTTGGTCCTCTCCTGCACCGATTCTGGCAGCCTTATCTCCCCGCATTCCTGGGGTGGCCTCTCGGGGCATCGCTCAGCGCTCAGATTGCCACCGCCCCTCTGATACTGTACCATTTCGGTGCGATCCATCCCGTCGGCGTGGCAGCGGCTGTGCTTCTCATCCCGCTGGTCGGGATCTTTCTCGGCTCCGGCATCCTGTTCGTCGGCTTCAGCTTTCTGCCGATCCCGCTGAGCGGCTGGATCGGTGAGGTGTTGAGCCTGCTGTACCGTTTCATCGACGTCTGCCTGGATCTGTTTTCGAGGGTTTCCGGTCTGTATCTCGCCTGGAGACCGGTGTATTGGCTGACCTTCGCCGTGCTGCTCCTTCCCCTGTTGATCGAGGCTCGGGGGAGGTGGAGGATCCGACCGCTGTGAACTACAATTCGCCCTCGGAGATCCGCCGCACCGTGGAGGCGCTCGGCCTGCGGCTTCACAAGCGATGGGGACAGAACTTCCTGATCAACCGGGGTGCGCGGCGGCACATCGTGTCCCTGCTGGAACCAACCGCCCGCGATACTGTCTGGGAGATCGGACCGGGATTGGGAACCCTGACCGTGCTCCTCCTGCCGGAGGTTCGCAACCTGCTGGCCTTCGAAATCGACAGGGGTCTCATACGCTACCTGACCGAGACTTTTTCCGAATGGGATCGTTTGCAGCTCATCGCCGGGGATGTGCTGAAGACCTGGAAGGAGCACTACTCGCCGCAGGAGCCGCCGGACAGGATCGTGGGCAATCTTCCATACGGCAGCGCGTCGGCTCTGATCGGGGCGTTTGCGGAAAACCGTGTGCTCGCCGGGAGGATGGTTTTTACCGTACAGCGGGAGCTGGCTCAGCGCATGACTGCGGAGCCGGGGAACAAGAACTACTCCTCCTTCTCCGTGCTCTGCCAGCTCGTCTACCGCATCTCGGATCGCATGCAGCTCAAACCGGGCTCTTTCTATCCGGCACCGGAGGTGCATTCCAGCGTCGTGGTGCTGGAACCTGCTGCAGGGGTGGAGCGGGTCTCGCAGTGGCCTTCGTTCTTGAAGTTTCTGCGTGCCTGCTTTCGCAGCAGGCGCAAGACCATGAGGAACAATCTGCTGGCTGCAGGCTTCGCCGATGCTTTGGAGGCGGATCGGCTCGAGCGCGTGTTTGCAGAGCTGGGGCTCGACCCGGCGGTCCGCGCCGAACGGCTCTCCCCCCGGCAGCTGCTCGGCTTCAGCCGCCTCCTGCAGTCGCAGTCCCCGCCGTAGCGTTTACAGGATCTTCAGATCCTTCAGGATTCCGCTCAGGGCTTTTTTGTTATCCTGGCTCATCGGGCACATCGGCAGCCTGTACAGCTCTTCGACGAAACCTTTCATGGCCATGGCGGCCTTGATCGGTATCGGATTGGTCTCCAGGAAGATCCCCTTGAACAGGGGAAGCAGATCGTAGTGCATTTTCCTGGCCCGGTCCCAGTCTCCGTGCAGCGCCGCCTGGGTCAATGCCTTCATTCGATCCGGTACGATGTTGCTGGCCACGGAGATCACGCCGGTTCCACCCAGGGCCATCAGAGGGAAGGTCAGGTTGTCGTCACCGGAGAGCACATTGAAGCCTTTGGGCTTCCTGGCGATCAGGTCCATCATCTGGGGGATGCTTCCACTGGCCTCTTTTACGGCGACGATGTTCCTGTGCTCCGCCAGTCTGAGCATGACCGGGTTTTCGATGTTTTTCCCGGCCCGGCCGGGGATGTTGTACACGACCATGGGCAGATCCACCGCATCGGCGATCGCGGTGAAATGTCTGAAGAATCCCTCGCCGGTGGGTTTGTTGTAGTACGGTGCCACCTGCAGGCTGGCCGTGGCGCCGAGCTGTTTCGCCTTTTCCGTCATGTGGATCGCCTTGTCGGTGCAGTTCGATCCCGTACCGGCGATCACGGGCACCCTGCCTTTGGCCTGCCCGACCACGATGCCGATGACCTGTTCGGTCTCTTCCGGGCTGAGGGTGGGACTTTCTCCGGTGGTGCCGACCGGGACGAGCCCGTCGATCCCTTGCTCGATCTGGAAGTCGACGAGTTTCCTCAGGGCTTGCTCGTCGATCTTCCCGTCACCGGTGAACGGGGTAATCAATGCCGTGAAGGCTCCTTGGAACATACTCGTCCTCCTTTACCGCAGGAATGTAAGAGTGTCCTGCCAGCATACTATCGGCAGGCCGGATGGTTCAAGGGGGTGGAGGGGGCCCTGATCCTCGCCTACGAGACTCGCAGTTGGGAAAAAACGTGTAGAGAGCGACAATTAGGCTTGCTTTTATTCTATAGATCCTCT
>JAFGQJ010000267.1 GCA_016935715.1 Spirochaetales bacterium | reverse complement strand
TAAAAGTTTTTGGCAATTTTCAGCAGCGTCGAGCGCTCGTTCTGCTTCGGATCATCCAGCACACTTTCAAGCAGCGCATCGAGAATGATCCCGATTTTCGGCCCGGGCGGGATCGCCAACTCGCGGATCAGATCATCACCGTTGACAGCCAGATCTTTCAAACCGAACACCGTTTCCTGCGCCAGGACGCTCTGGATGCGATTCTCCAGAGCGATCAAAGACGGGGAGACGAAACGCTTCCCGACCATGGCAAGCTGGTCCGCCCTGCGAAGTGCCAGGATGTCCGGGATATTCTCGATGCCGATCCTGGCGATAAAACGGCGCACCGCCGCATCGCTCCACCGCGGTTCGTAATTGAACATGTGCTGGGCAACCAGGTGAGCGACCCGTCTCACCACCCGGGTGGGGAAGCGCAGCCGGCGGAGTATGTCCTCGGCCATCTCGGCGGAAATCTGTTCGTGACGGTGGAAGCGGATCTCCCCGTCTGCGCCGACCTCCCGGGTCGTGGCTTTGCCCAGGTCGTGGAACAGGGCCGCCAGCCGTACGACCAGGTTGTCCCGGGGCGCGGCATCACAGGAGTACAACAGGTGCCAGTACACGTCATAGCGATGCAGCTGTCCCTGTTTCACGCCCCGGCAGGCGCTGAGCTCGGGTACGATGTTGAGCAGGATCCCGCTGTCCTCCAGCAGTGACAAACCCACCGACGGGACGGGGGCGTCAAGAATCCGCATCAGCTCGTCCCGGATCCGTTCGGCCGATACCATCTTCACCCGCTCCAGTGTGAGGGGGATGCTGGAAAAGGTACGCTCCTCTATCGTGAAACCGAACTGAGCCGCGAAGCGGCAGGCCCGGATCGGCCGCAGCCCGTCCTCCTGGAATCGCTCAAGCGGATCTCCGATCGCCCGGATTACACCTGCTTTGAGATCCCTTCGGCCGTCGTGAGGGTCCAGAAGGCGGCGACCCTGCAGATCGTAGGCCATGGCGTTGATCGTGAAATCCCGCCGCTTGAGGTCTTCCCGAATCGACGGGCTGAAGATCACCGTTTCGGGTCGGCGCCCGTCCCGGTAATCCTGGTCGACCCTGAACGTGGTCACCTCGAAGCGGGTGCCGCTGAACAGCACGGTGACGGTTCCGTGTTTGATGCCGGTTGGGATCACCCGCCGGAACATCCTGCTCACCTCCTGTGGCAGAGCGTCGGTGGCTATGTCGAAATCAGCGACCCTGCGCCCCAGGAGCATGTCCCTCACCGCACCTCCGACCAGGTAGCACTGGAAACCTGCTTCCGCGAAGAATGAGGAGAAATTCTTGACCACCCCGGGAATCCTCAGCATCGCTGTCAGATAGGATTGTCTGAAGCTCCGCAGGCTGTCAAGGAGCGGGACCCGGAGGAGCGGGGCCCGAAGCGCTACGCGGTGTCCGAGGCTGTACAGGGGTGTCCGAGGCGGCGCGGGGGTATCCGAAGCGGAACAGAGGTGTCCGAGGCAATGTGCAGAGAAAAAAAAGAGCCGACCCTGCACGAGGGAGCGGCCCTTTTGGTACGATGGGATCTGCCTTACCGCAGCAGTTCCAGTACCGTCTGCGGCTTGACGTTGGCCTGGGCGAGCATGGCCATCGAGGACTGGATCAGGATCTGGTTCTTCACGAAGCTGACCATCTGCTCTGCCATGTCCGTGTCCCGGATGCGGGATTCGGAAGCCTGCAGGTTTTCGGCGCCCACGGCCAGGCCCTTCATGGCGTATTCCAGACGATTCTGGTACGCCCCCATGTCGGCCCTCTGCTTGTTGACCAGTTTGAGGGCCTCGTCCACCATCCCGATCACCTGGTTGGCGCGATCGGGGGAAGAGATGGAGATGAAGGTCGCCGTGTGCGGGGGTCCGTTGGGATTCTGCAATCCCAACCCTTGAGCGGTCATGGTACCGATGTACATCCGCTCACGCTGGTCCATGTTCGCCCCGATGTGCAGCCACATGCTGGCCGTAACGACGTTCTCCCCGGTAAACCGGGCGAAGCGTCCCGTCAGAAGATTCATGCCATTGAACTGGGCGTGGGAGGCGATTCGATTCACCTCATCGATCAGGGCGGAGACTTCCACCTGGATCTGCATCCGATCTTCGTCGGAGTAGATGCCGTTGGCGGCCTGGACAGCCAGCTCGCGAATGCGCTGCAGGATGTCCGATGACTCCTGGAGATAGCCTTCAGCGGTCTGGATGAAGGAAATGCCGTCCAGGGCATTCTTCTCCGCGCGCTGGAGTCCCCGGACCTGGGAGCGCATCTTTTCAGATACAGCCAGGCCGGAGGCGTCGTCCCCGGCGCGGTTGATCCGCATTCCGGAAGACAGCTTCTCCATGTCCTTGTCGATTGCCCAAGAGTTCCATTTCTCCTGACGGTGGGCAAAGATGGCACTCATGTTGTGGTTGATGATCATTCAATCCTCCTTGATTGAATCGTTTTTTCCCGGACATCCCTGTCCAGGTTCCCGGGCGTGCCGACCCGGTGAGGTCGCTGGTGCGTCCTGCTTTACTAGTCGGAATATTTCAAAAATTTCAAAGCAGTTTCTTTACGATATTCTCGAAAGTAGTTAAGATCTAGTTCGGCATGAGTGAGGGTGTCGGCCTGCTGTTGCTAGGAGGGGAGGGCCCGCCTCGAGACCTGCTGGAGCCTATCCTGCACCGCGTCACCTGTACGGTCGCAGCAGATTCCGGTTTTGACCTGGCCCGAAAGCTGAAACTCCTACCGGATCTCCTGGTTGGAGACCTCGATTCTCTGACGCCGTCCAGGGAGCTGGAGGAATTCCCCCCGGAACGCATCAGGCGTTATCCGCGGGACAAGGATGAGAGCGATGCGGAGATCGGTCTGCGGATTCTGTGGGAAATGGGATTCCAGAGCGTGGTGGTAGCCGGGGGCGGGGGAGGGCGGCTCGACCATCTCCTGGGACTGGTTGCCCTGTTCGAACGCGAAAAAACTCCATCGCTATGGTATACTTCCAGCCAGCAGATACAAGCTGTGGAGGGGACTTCCATCATCACCGACTGCAAGGGTCAGACCGTTTCGTTCTTCCCCCTGAGCGCTACCGTTGCCGGTCTGTCCTCCAGAGGATTGAAATGGCCTCTGGACGGATTGGAGTGGGCGCGAGGGGATATGGGATTGAGCAATGTTTTTACCGGAAACCGCTGCAGCGTCTCCGTGGCCCGGGGCCGTCTGCTCATGGTACGAACCCTGGTAGAGGAGCAAGATGCTCGAAAAAACCAAGCTTGAAGAGATCTCTTTGGAGCTTCCCGAGGAGGAACGCAGGGAGCTGCTGGCGCGCATCACCCGTTCCATGAGCAGCGACGAGCCGGATGCGTTCGGACGGATCGAGCTCAAACAGGAGGAGCGTCAGCGGCTGCTGGCCGAAGAGATGGACGCTCTTTCCTTCTGGGATCGTTTCATTCTCTGGTTCCGCGGGCTGTTCAGCGGAAAGACCAGGCGGGACCTGTTCGTCGATCTGAAGATAAAGAATCTGAAGCGGGGCATCCGGCACAAAATTTCCGGGTTGACCGGGTTCGAAACCCGTGATCTCACCGGCAAATTCGCCCGCCAGCTGTTCGACCTCTACCACTGCAGCTTCCCGCTCCGAGGCATGTTCCACTCCTTTCACACGGACAGGGACTTCCGCAGCCGTGCGGTAACCCGGCTGTTCGATTCCAAGCTGCCCGAGGCGAAAAGAGTCCTGGAGGATTTCCTGGCCACGGAAGAGATAGAAAAGATCGTTCACGACACGGGGGACGAAGAGGAGGTTCGCAGGCGGCTGCTGAGCAGCTTCAACGACTACGTGAAGCGAATTCCCGACAAGCTGGTACGGCAGCTGGAGGAGGGAATCAAACCGCTGGTCTACCTCAGAAAGCTGGTCCTCTTTCCCTATGCAAGGACCTTCCGCCATTTCAACTATCAACCCACCCCAGGCGTTTTGGAGGACAAGTATCCCGCGTTTACCAACGCACCGGTGATGCTCATGCTGGAAGAGCTGGAACGCCTCTGGCATGCGTTGAATCTGGCTGCCAATCTGGACAGCGAGTGGTTCTGCCACGAAGAGCTCTTTGCATTCTACCTGGAGGAGTGCCTGGAAGCCGAGGGAGAGGATGCGGTAATGCTGGAAACGACGCAGGAGGAGGTAGCCGAGCAGATCAACGAGCTTGCCCGCCTGGTGAGCTCGGCCCGGGGGTTCTTGCGGAAGATCCCTCTTCTGGAGCTGCTGCGCTACTTCCGTAAAGATCCGTACTACAAACTCGTGTTCGCAGTCCCCAATGTCCATGCCAAACCCCTGTACATCAGCGGCTTGCGGGAACGCATTCTGGGCGAGTTGGAGGAGAAGATCGTAGTAGTCAAGAGGCGGGTGATCGAAAAGAAGATCAAGGAAATATTCAAGACGGATCAGCTGTATGAGATGTTCTACTATGTCGAAAAGCCGAGCTTCGACTACTCCAGCCTGGGGCTGCCCTGTTTCACCTACACCAAGAGCCTGAAGATACTCTACAACTACCTCTCAAAGATCTACAAAGGCTACATACAGGAAACCCTCCAGGTAACCAACACCTATCTGGTGGCGGGAAACCGGATCATCCAAACCCGGCTGAATCAGTATGCCGCCGGGCTGGAGGAGCTGGAGGCGAAGCTGGTTCTTTTCGACCGTTCTCTGGCTCTCGACGAGGACGACGGCAAGACCCTGCAGCGGCTTCGTCATCATTTGGACGTGGATCTCAATCAACAGAAACTGTACCGCAACTTCATGATCCAGAAGGACAAAGAAGCGCGGGAGCTGTTGGACCAGGGTTTGGAATATCTGGTCGGAATCAAGCGTGTGTATGACGATCTGCTGGTCAGTCCGATGGAGAGCATCAAGTCGGTGCTCAGGACCCTGCATTTTTTCAAGGGCAGGAATCAGACTCTTTCCACTCTCCTGCAGACCGTGTCGGGCATGGTTGCGGAGTTCCAGGAGCTGCTCACTCAGCTGCTCGCCCTGGAGAAAGGCTCCTGATCGATCGCCTCCCGGATTCGCCGGGCCGTCTCCCTGGGTTCTTCCACCAAAACCCGTTTCCCCGCCAACAGATCGGCTATGCCGGTTTCGTTGGGATAACGGGGAATCACGTGCAGGTGCAGGTGTTCGATGGATGCACCGGCGGTGCGACCCATGTTGTAGCCGATGTTGTAGCCGGAGGGGCGGTGGACTTCGTCGAGAATATCCAGGAAGTAGCGGGTCAGCTCATTCAGCCGGTTCTCTTCCTCCAGCGTGTACTGGCGAACGTCCTTCAGATGGCGTTTGGGGAAGATGAGAAGGTGTCCCGGATTGTAGGGGTAGAGATTGACCGTCACCACGAACAGCTTTCCGCAGTATACGGACAGATCGACGACCGAAGAATCCTGATCCCGAATCAGGCAGAGGATGCAGCCATCGGCTTTGGGGCCTTTCACATAGGCGTATTTCTCGAAATTGAGGAAGTAATCTCTCACTCGAGAATCGATTCCAGGTCGAACTCCGGGATGGTGATGACCTGGTCTCCGGACAGTTTCTGTACGGCCATGGCTTTCAGCAGAACCGGGTATTCCTCCAGCAGCTTGCCGTATTCCCGCAGGGCTTCCAGAGAAGCCCGCTCCTGATCGCGGGCATTCTCCGCGCGGACCTGCTCCTCCGCCAGCCTGGCAACCGCTTCATTGCGGGATCTGTCGCGAACTTCGACCAAATCCTGGTACGATGAACGAGCCAGCTCGTACAGCCGAAGATCGGGTACCTCGAGCAGATCGACCTTCAGAGCTCTCAACTGCAGATCGGTGAACTCCGAGGCCAGTTCCTCCTCCAGGCGCCGGCTCAAGGTCAGGCTGTCCACAGCCTGAGCGTCGATCTGCTTCAGCGTTTCGACAACCCGGTCGGAGATCTCTTCGGCCCTGGCGCTGTAGAAATCGTCCAGATCCTCCGGGCGAAGCTTCTGCTCGGCAACCAGAGCGGGAAGGCTCTCCGGTGAAACGGCGAACTCGACGCTCACCGTTCCCCGCAGTGAAAAATCGGGACTTTCCGGCAGGACCGAGGAGTACAGCTCGGCCGAGGGCAGGCTCCCCTGAAAGGAAATGTCCCGTTTGCGGGGGTGGAGATCGAAGACATAGAGGGTCATATTCGTTGGAATCAGTCGCTCCCAGCGCCAGGTGAACTCCCCCGGAGGAATCACCTGCTGGTCATAACCGCCGGTTTTCGTGAACACCACCGCGTAATTTTCCGCCGGAAGCTTGATCTGGACCCAGCCGAAGTAGAAAGCCACGCCGGCCAGGATCACGAGAATCACCAAAATGATGAGGAATGCTTTCATCGTCTTTCCTTCCGTAACTATATTACGTAAAATAGCCGAAAATGCAATCCCACAGTCGGGGCAGGATCTTCATATTATCCTCTCTTTATTGGCTGGTGGCCAGGGTGGTCGTTTTTTTCTTCATCTTCGCCCTGCTGCTTTTCCTCCTGTACCTTCTCGGGAACTTCCAGGAATTCCTCGATTCCACACAGATTTTTCTCATCCAGCTTCTGAAAGTCAGTCTGCTGGCCGAGGTCTTTTTCGGTCTCCTCTACCTGCTGCTGGTGTTCCTGATGCGCCGGCAGCGCAGGCTTCTGGGCAAACTGATTCTCTGCTTCCTGTCCATCGTGGGCTCTTTCCTCCTGCTGCTGGCGTTCTCCTTTCTCTCCGCCTGGTTTCAGCTCTGACGCCTGTTGCCGCCTACCCGTCGCCAAAGTTCACCCGTTGCCTTTCATTGACAGCATCCGGCAGGCGTTGCAAGATGAGGGGCATGAAAAGTTTCGTGCTTCAGATGCCCGCCGGGATCTACTTCGGTCCCGGGGAGCGCAACAGACTGCGGGAGCTTCTGCCCCGATTCGGTCGCAGAGTGCTGCTGCTCAGCGGGCGCAGCTGGTTCTCAAAATCAGGCTGGCAGGAGAAGTTTCTCGAAATCTTCGAATCCCTGGACCTGCTGTACCTTCCTTGTCCCGGGGGTGAACCGGAGGTGGAGGGGTTGAATGCGGTGCTGGCACAGGCGCGGGCGTTCCAGCCGGAGGTGATCGTCGCGGTCGGCGGCGGTTCGGTACTGGACACGGCCAAGGCCGTTTCCGGGCTGCTGCCTGTTCGCGAGAAGGTGGAGGACTACCTGGAAGGTGTGGGCAGCGGTTTACAGCTTCCCGG
>JAFGQJ010000266.1 GCA_016935715.1 Spirochaetales bacterium | reverse complement strand
GCTGCCCGTGCCGATGATGAACATCCTCAACGGGGGCAAGCACGCGGACAACAGCGTCGACTTCCAGGAGTTCATGGTCATGCCCGTCGGCGCTCCCACCTTCGCGGAAGCCCTGCGCTACGGCGCGGAGACTTTCCACGCCCTCAAGAAGATCCTGGCCGGCAAGGGCTACGCCACCAGCGTTGGCGACGAGGGCGGCTTCGCGCCGAATCTGAAGAGCAACGAGGAGGCCTGCGAGGTGATCGTCCAGGCGATCCAGGCCGCGGGGTATGCTCCCGGCAAGGATGTGGCTATTGCCCTGGACCCGGCCGCCAGCTCCTTCTACGAGGCCGGCGCCTACAACCTGGCCAAGAGCGGCCAGGGCACCAAGTCGAGCGGAGAGCTCACCCAATTGTACGCCGATTGGCTGGGCAAGTACCCGATCGTCTCGATCGAGGACGGCCTGGCCGAGAACGACTGGACGGGGTTCCAGGCGCACACCGCTGCCCTTGGGGATCGGACCCAGATCGTGGGCGACGACTTGTACGTGACCAACACGAAGTTCATCGCCCGCGGCATTGAGGAGAAGTCCACCAACGCGGTGCTCATCAAGCTCAACCAGATCGGCACGGTCACCGAGACGGTGGAGGCGATCCACCTTTGCCGGCAGGCAGGCTGGGGATTCGTGATCTCCCACCGCAGCGGCGAGACGGAGGACCCCTTCATGGCCGACTTCGCCGTGGCCATGGGCGGAGGACAGATCAAGACCGGCTCGGCCTGCCGGAGCGAACGGATCGCGAAGTACAACCGGCTGCTGGAGATCGAAGCCGAGTTGGGAAAAACGGCCGTGTTCGAAAGTCCCCTGGGATGAAAGCCGGGTCCGCCTCCTCACCAGAACGCTGCCCGCACTCTATAAGGATTTTGCGGTGAGTGGGGACCGGCGCAGATCCTACCGGCCCGCCGTGCTCATCGGCTATGGGATCAACCTGTTCGCCGTGTCGAGGCGCCTGGCACCTCCGCTTCCGGACAACGCAGTGGGGGGTGGAGCTTGAGCGAAGACAGGACCAGTCCATTGGGGAGGTCCAGGGGACGTCCGTCCAGACGCCCCGAGAAGCACATTGCCTTCTTCCGACTGCTGGAGGCCTGCGACGAGGAGGAATGTCCCGTCTGCTTTCTGGCTCGCCGGAGGGTGGAGCAGTACTTCGACGGCCTGTTGTACGAGAAGGTCAACGATCGGGAGCTGCGCCGCCGCTTTCGCAGTGCCGGCGGGTTCTGCAACATGCATTCCTTCCAGTTCATGGGTTATCACGACGGCTTGGCAGGATCCATTCTGTACAGGGACCTTCTGGCCACCTGGCTGGAGAGGCCATCAGCGTTCCCGGTGCAGGCCTCCTCCGGAGCCCTGCCGGGTTGTCCGGCATGTCGCGAAAAGGCTGACACCGAATCCACCTACCTGACGCTGGCGGCCGGGCATCTGGAGGATGAACAGTTGAGGCAGGCGCTCTGCACCTCGGACGGCCTGTGCCTTCCTCATTTTCAGGCACTTACAGGGCGCCTGAACAAGGACAGGCGAGCCGTACCGAAGTGGCTGATGGAGTTTCAGCGCGAAGTAGCGCAGCGGCTGGTGGCGGATCTCGGCACGTATCTGGATGCCTGCAACTACTCTCTCGGCAGCGCCCGGCCCTCCCTCAGTCGGGAACAGGAGCTTGCATGGAAACGGGCCGTGCGCAAGGCCGCCGGATTCCCCGCGATTCCCGAGAAGACCTGAACCGCCGGGCCTTTGGCGCTTCCCACGCCACGGCCCTATGGCTCGCTCTGGCAGTGGCGGCTACCGCCACTCCCTGCTCGTTCACCACTGGCAGGGCCAGCAGATCGTACCTGGAGATTTTCCGGGCCGCCTCCTCCCGGCGCAGCTTGGCGATCGCCTCTCCCGCACTGATTTGCACCGGCAGCGTGGCGTATTCGGAGGTCATGATCGACCCAGCCGAGCCCTCCGGATAGGCGGCCAGCTTGCGGATGTCCTCCCGCTCGGCCTGGGCCAAACCAAGCAGTTCGACCATCTCGGCCAACTGCTTGGTTTGCAGCAGAGTTGGGATTTCTTGTGATAAGATTTTAGGAGCTTCCATCGTTCATTCCCCCTTCTGTGCCGCCCGGAGGTGCTGCGGCGCGGGGTGAACGACAGATGCTACGCTCCTTCGAGGAAGGAAGGTAAGGGGCCGCGCGGGGCAGGTACCCGCCGGGACAAGAATCGATCGTGGGTGGTTGAGGTCCTGGGCGTTGGTCCAGGAGTGTCCGAACTGCCCTCGCCGTCTGAATCACTCATAGGCTGTTCTCCTTCTTGGTTTTTTTCTCTTACCGTATATACGGTAAAGTACCATCACGATAACAAACACGCAACTCTCAAACCGCAGGAAAGTCAGTTGACGCCAGACAGGCTGATAGGCCACCGTGTATCTTCACAAAGGAAAAGTGAACGCCTATATCCCTTAAGGGATGCAGATTGGTGAATACACAGTGATTAGGCGAGTTGAGCTGGTAATCTGTTAGCCGACGGTCTTCAGCTCCTCTCGAAGGATCCTGCGAAGCGTGGATTCATCTACAGGGCGAGGCGATTTTCCTAGATACTCTCGAAGGGCGTCATTCATCATGGTCTGATACCCTTTGCCGGATTCATCCGACCGCTGGCGGAACTCCTTCAGAACATCGTTGTCGATGTAGATACTGATTCTTGTCTTCCCCCTTTGAGGAACTACCGCTCCACGCTTGGCATTGGAGAAATCATATTCCTTCTTCATATTGCATTCGCTCTCTTATGGTCGCAGACCGAGCAGATATCAATCGGATATCTTCGCCGCGATATGTATGAACGACTATGAGGACACGACCGAGGGCATCCATCCCAACGGTAACAAAGCGTTGCTTGCCTTCAGATTCACCTTCGCCTTTTCGGGATCCCAAAGAACACCCACGCTGCTAGTATATGCATACAATATACATATATCGAGTAGTTTACGCGAAAATCAGCAAATTCTACGTTCCCATGTTGTATGAGGGCAGGGTGCCTTTGCGGAAACCATCAGCACGTGATACACGTTTGAAATAACACCCCTGGGTCATTCGATGACTGCCTCCGCGCCTCTTGCGTACCCGGATACCGAATCAATTCAATATATCGCTAACAACCCGGACGGTGAGGCGAGTGTCTTTCAGCGGGAAGGCCGGACAAGGCCGTGGCCTGGGTGCCGGACGGCGCTCACCTCCGGTCCTGCTGCTCCCGCAGCACGCGGATCGATTGGCGGCTGATGTCTCCCTCCATCGGCCCGAAGGCAGCTGCG
>JAFGQJ010000265.1 GCA_016935715.1 Spirochaetales bacterium | reverse complement strand
GAATAGGAACCAAAACTAGTGTTGTTACTCTGTGTTCGGGTTGATATTATAGAGCTGCGAGGTGAGCCAAAATGGCATATAAGGTGAACGTAGTAATAGAGAAAGACGATACTTGAAAGAGCGGCGGCGGATCATTATCCCGTTTCATTCGGGGAAAACACTTCATCCCAAAATCGTAAAACAGGTATTCAAAGCCATCGGGGAACAGGAGTAGTCAGAGAAACGCGACTGTTTTTCTCTCGAGAACACTACGGCCACATGTTGCCGAAGGCCGGGGTGCATCCGGATAGGAACGAGTGCCTTGACCAGAAGCGTCCGTGCAGCTACGCTTTTTGCATACGCCATGGTTGTTCTGATTATCCTCGGCTTCGTTTTTCTGCTCGCCGGTATCGTGGGCTGCGTGCTGCCGGTTATCCCCGGACCGCCTCTGGCCTTCGTTTCCCTGATCCTCCTGTCCTTCGCCCGCGGCTGGGAGGCATTCAGCCCGGTTGTCCTGATCGTACTGGGCGTGGTTTCCGTGGCCGTGACCCTGTTGGACAACCTGCTCCCGGTCATCACCTCCAGGACGAAGGGCGCCAGCAAGGCCGGCGTCTGGGGCGCCCTCATCGGGATGGTGGCCGGGATGGTGTTCTTCCCGCCCTTCGGCGTGATCATCGGCACGTTCGCGGGCGCGGTCGCCGGGGAGCTTCTGTTCAGCAAGCATCGTGACAGCGCCCTCAAAGCGGGCTGGGGCGTGTTCATCGGGGTCATGCTGGGGATCGGCCTCAAGCTGGCCGTGAGCGGGGTGATCTCCGTTTTCTTCCTCCGGGCCCTGCTGCGCGGATAGTCGCAGACCTGTACCAAAACCATACTTTCGACCGGTCCCACCCATACCTCTCTTCGAGTACCCTTTGATCAAACACGGGCTGCGGCCTGCGCGGCGCGACGCATACGGCGCAGCCCGTGGCTAATGTGAGGAGCCTTTTGGGATGACGAACAATCAAGACCTGCTGAGCGTGTATCTGGGAGAAATCAACCGCTATCCCCTGCTCACCCGGGAGGAAGAGCAGGCCCTGATACGGCGTGCGCTCTCAGGCGACCGGGCAGCCAGGGAGCGGCTTATCCGTTCGAACCTGCGTTTCGTCGTAGCCCTGGCCAAGCGCTACCGGACGAAGGATATGCCGCTTCTCGACCTGATCAACGAGGGCAACATAGGGCTGCTCAAGGCGATCGAGCATTTCGATGCGCAGAGGGGGTACCATTTCATCTCCTATGCCGCCTGGTGGGTCAGGCAGTCGATCCTGAAAGCCCTCTCGGAGAACTCAAGGATGATCCGGCTGCCCTGGAATCGCGTCAACGAGCTGCTCCGCATCGAGCGCTGGCGCCGGGAAATGCTCGACCGGAATGCCGGTGCGGAGGATCTGGGACGGATCGCGGAGGATCTGGGCATGGCCGAGGGTCATGTCCGGGATCTCATCAATCTTTCCAGGAAGCCCCTATCTCTGGATTCTCCGGTCAGCGGGGACGGGGAGCTCTCCCTGCTCGGGGATCTGATCTGCGACACGACGATGGAGAGCCCCGAAGAGGCGGCGGTCAAACACTGCCTGCGGGAGCATCTCCGGCGCCTGCTGGAAACCCTTTCACCGAAGGAAGCGGACATCCTGGCCCTGCGCTACGGGCTGAAGGGGGAGAAGAGCCTGTCCCTGCGGGAGGTCGGGAAGCGCTATCGGCTTTCCCGGGAACGGGTTCGCCAGATCGAGAAGAAGGCCATCATGAAGCTGAGGTGCCGCCGCGGGCTCCTGGAGGCCTACGTGGTCTGAGGTGACTGCGTGTACCGAAGCACCCGGCCTGGGGCTCAGTGGTGGTGGCCGTGTGGGTGCTCCAGCGGTCCGCCCAGAAGGTCGAGGGCGGAGGAAAGCTCCTGGTTGACCGAACCCATCTTCTCCGCAGCCTGCCGCACCGCTGCAGCAGCCGGACCGGCTTTCTCGCTCCACCTCAGGAATTCCGCGGCGTGCTCCTGGTTGTGTTCGATCCAGTGCTGGAGTAAAACCCGCAGCTTGTCCGCTTCGTTCATCCCCTGCCCTCCCCTTTCTCCAGGCTCTCCAGGTGCACGATGTGCTTGAGCAGATCGATGTCCCGGATCGCGGCCCTCACCGTCCGCGGCTGCTCGAACAGCGGGGTCAGCTCCACCCCGTCGGCGGTCGGCCGGACCTGGATCACGTCCTCCAAAATCTTGTCTCCGTCCAGAAAAACAGTGGCCTGGCACATGCCTTGCTCCTTTCCTACAGTTTCCGACAGGACAGTATACATCGTCCCTAGCGGGAATGAAACATGGAGGCGGTGCGGCAGGCCTCGACCGGATGGGCGCCCACGGAGGTCTCGTCGGAGAGCACCACCCCCCGAAAGCCCTTGCGCAGCGCTTCGTAGAGGCAGCTGATCTCTGAGCGGGTCGGTGCGGGATGCTCGCTCATGTGCTCGAGCACCTGGCCGGCCAGGAGCACCGGCCTGGACAGTTTTCCCAGCCCGGAGGCGAAGCGGAACACCTGCTCGGCCATGACCGCCACTCCCATTTCGGCCCCGAGATCCCCCCTGCAGACCCACAGCTCATCGGCGCTGCGGGCGATACCGCCGGCTTCCGGCAGCGCGGAGTGCCTCTCCAGCTTGGCGATCAGATAGGCGGAGCCCGCGACCTGGCTCGCAAACTGGCTCCTGTACCTTCTCATCTCCGCGGCGTCCTTCACGTAGGAGAGGGCGAAGCGCACGCCGGTATAGCCCGCCGCCAGCTCTACAACGCGGCGGTCCTTGTCCCCGAGACGTTCAACGCGATAGGTCGATCCGACAAGCGTGATCCCCTTGCCGGTCGAGATCTCTCCACCCTGCAGCACGCGGGCGCTGATCCGCTCGGGATGGAGGCGTTCGCTCTGCAGCATTACCTTCCCGTCGTTGACCGCGATCCGGCTTCCGCAGGACTTCGCCGCCACGAAGAAATCCGCATGGGGGACCGGCAGCGACAGCGCGCCGGTGCCCCGGTCCCCCTCCTGCCTCGTGCCCAGGAACAGTTCGATTGCCGCGCCGGGCTCCAGCTCGGCGGTCTCGACCAGGCCGATGCGCCACTTGCTGGCCTGCAGGTCCAGCACGATGGGGAAGCCGCGACCCGCGGCGGAGCAGCCGGGCAGAAAGCGGGCGATCCGCCGCAGCCACCGCTCCAGATCCTCCAGGCCGATATGGGAGGTGTTCAGGCGGAAGGCCGTGGCCCCGGCCTCGATCAGGCGCCGCCAGAGCTGCTCATCGTCCGTCGCCGGACCCAGGGTGGCCACGACCTGGTAGTTCATGGGCGGGGAGCCCCGGATCCCGCGGCCGCGGGGTTGCGCAGCCCCGAGGTCTGGGAAACGATCATACCCATCAGCATCAGGGCGCAGCCGCTCCAACCGCGGAGGGAGAGCAGCTCCCCGAGGATCAGCCACCCCCCCAGTACGGCGAAGGCCCCTTCCAGGCTGAGGATGATGGCCGCGTGGGCCGGGTGAGCCGTTTTCTGCACCACCACCTGCAGCGTGTAGGCGATCCCCACTGAGCACAATCCCCCGTACAGTATCGGGACCGCGGCTCGGAGGATCCCCTGAAGAACGATCCGCTCCGCGGCAGCGGCCACCACCAGGCTGAACAGGGAGCAGACGGCGAACTGGATGGCCGCCAGGACCAGGGAATCTGTTTTCGGGGAAAACCAGCCGATCAGCTGCACGTGGGCCGTCCAGAACAGGGCGCTGAGCAGGACCAGGAAATCCCCCCTGGCGATGCCGAGACCCCGGGTGACGCTCAGGAGGTACAGGCCCGCCACGGCCAGGCCGGCGCCGACCCAGCGCCTCCAGCCCGCCCGCTGCCCCCAGAGCAGGCCGGAGAGGGGGACCAGCACCACGTACAGCCCGGTGATGAAGCCCGCCTTCCCGGCGGTGGTGTAGACGATCCCGACCTGCTGCAGGGAAGCGGCGGTGAACAGAACCAAGCCGCAGAGCAGACCGTACAGCCACACCCTTGCCCCGCTGCCGTCCTCCGCAGCGGGCCCGCCGGCCCCGAGGGCGCCGCCGGCTCCCCGGGGGGCATCCCTCCGCAGCCTGCGGCGGGAGCGGCGGCGGAGCAGGAGAATGAACGGAACCAGTGACAGGGAACCGAGGGCGAAGCGCACGCCGTTGTAGGTGAACGGCTGGATGTGCTCCATCCCGGCCCTCTGGGCCACGAAGGCAAACCCCCAGATCGCGGCGGTCAGCAGGAGAAGGAGGTCGTCTTCGAAGGTTCGGGGATTCATCTCTGTTGGCAGCACTATAGCGGCAGGACCCCGCCTGTTCAAGCTCTCCGCCTACGGGTCTCGGCCTACAGGGAGGAGAGCAGCAGCGAGTAGGCGGCGGTGATCTCCTGGCAGCGCCTCAGGCCCCGGGGATTGATGTCCGGGTGGTAGATCTTCATGAGGCGCTTGTACCGGCTCTTGAGCAGCGGCAGGTCCAGGGCCCGGCCGTCCAGGTTCATCGCAGCGCGGGCTCTGCGAAGGCGCAGGTCGAAATTCTCCATGCCGGCCCGCTGCCCCCGGGCCTCGTCTCCCTCGCCCCTCTCCTCCCCTCCGGCTTCGGCCCTCGGCTCGGCATATCCCTCCGCCTGGGCCTGCCTGAGCAGCCTGTCGATCAGAACCGCGAAGACGCCGGCCGGTTCCAGCACATGCCTGCGGAAGAAGAACTCGAGCAGGCGGATTGCGTTGGCCTCGGCCAGCTGCGGGATGCCGAAGGCCCGCTCGGAGCAGTACAGCTCCGCAGCCCGGCGCATCAAAGGCTCGAGTGGGAAGTACTCCCGGATGTAGACGTCCCGGGCCCGCTCGAAGCGCCCGAATGTCCTGAGCATCGCCGAAAACTGCTCCGAGTCCAGGCGGTGGGCGCGCAGGGCTGCGGCGGCTTCCCCCAGAAACACGCCCAGGATCTCCATCTGCTCGGGATGGCTGAAGAAGATACCGGCGGCCTGCAGCAGGCTTTCGGTCCGGGGACCGCAGAATAGCTCGACCAGGGCCACGAACTCCCAGATGTTTTCCTGGCTGTAGGTGCCCGTGGCTGCAGAGAGGGACACGAGGGGATTACCCCGGCTCTCGGCGGCGTAGATCCGCCGGTGAAACTCCTCGGCTCCGAGCCCGAGCAGCGCCCGGATCTCGGCGGCCTCGAGAGACCAGGATCGGCCGCCTGAACCCAGCTCGCGGATGCGCTCGATCACGGCAGCCGGGTCCGCTCCCTCTTTCCGTCCCGACGCTGCACCCATCTTCCGATCCTGCATCTCCCTACTATGAATTCCGCCTCCGGGAGTGTCAATTGCCCCACGGAGTTATGTCCCCACGGATGTACGGGAGAGCTCGTTTGAACCGCGCGAGGCTGCAAATTGTCGGGATTTCTCCTTGATCGAAAAAATCTTATCCAATAGAATATGTAATGAACAAAAATTTACAAGGAGGTGCTCTATGAAGCGTAATTCGATGCTGATCGTTGCGGTGCTGCTGTTGACCGGGGCCGTCCTGGCACCGGCAACACCCCAGCAGGAGGCGACCGGACCCGTGGAGCTGATCTACTGGACCCACGAGGATCCCAACCGCACTCCGCTGGAGGAGAAGCTCATTGCGGAGTTCACGCTGGAAAATCCCAACGTCACGGTGGTGCGGGAGACCAGCCCTTCCGGCAAGATAATCGAAAAGATCCTCACCGCTTTCGCGGCCAGGAAAGGTCCTGACATCTTCAACATCGGCGCCGAGGAGGAGTGGCAGTACATCATGGGCGAGCGGGTCGCTCCGGTGGATCTGGACGCCGTCGGCTATTCCAGCTACAGGGCTCTGCAGGACGACTACCTGCCGGTGACCTTCAACGGCGCCCTCTACGAGGGCAAGATTTACGGCCTGCCCCTCGAGATCACCAACTGGTGCATCTACATCAACGACAAGTACTACAGGGAAGTGGGCCTGAATCCGGCCACCGACTACCCCAAGACCTGGGAGCAGATGGTGACGGTGGCGGAGAAGCTGACCATCCGGGAGGGTGAGGTGATCACCCGCCGCGGCTTCGACTTTCGCTATCCCTACTACCTGATCTTCTGGGTGCCCATGGCCAACCAGCTGGGCGGCACGGTACTGTCGGCCGACGGCAAGAGCGCGGCGGTGGACACCCCGGCCTGGATCGAGCTCCTGCAGTACATGGCCGACTATGGCCCGAACGGTCGAAACCTCGGCTCCCCGACCTACACCAACGTGCGCAGGACCTTCAACCGTGATGACAACTCGGTGGCCATGTGCATCTCAGGCCTGTACCAGTACGACCGCATCAAGGCGGAAAACGAGGCGTTCCAGCCT
>JAFGQJ010000264.1 GCA_016935715.1 Spirochaetales bacterium | reverse complement strand
CCTGATAGAAATTAGAACTGCACCTATGCCCGGGAGAGTATCTCCATCAGAGCATTGTTTACAAACAGATTTTCCCTCCCGATCTTGTAACCCTTCACTATCCCGAGTTCCTCCAGTTGACGCAAATAGCGGGATGCAGCTTTTCTTTCAACCCCGAGTGAATCGATCAAAAAACCCACTTTGCAGTACGGGTGAACGTAGAGAGACTCGACCAATTCCTTGGAATAGATCCTCTTTGCCTTGCTGCGCACTCGTTCTATGGTCTCATCCAAGGAGTCCTTAATCAACTTCACTTGGTCGATGGTCCGTCTGGCGGTAAGCTCCGTCGCTTCCAGTATGAACAGAATCCAACGCTCCCATTGCTCCGACACGGTTACGGCATTCAGCAGCCGGTAGTACTCGACCTTTCGTCCGATTATCTCGGAGCTGAGGTACAAGATTGGAATATCAAGAAATCCCTTGAGAATCAGGAACAGAATGTTGAGTATACGCCCGGTCCTGCCGTTCCCGTCGTGGAACGGATGGATCGACTCGAACTGATAGTGCAGTACCGCCATATCGGTCAGGCTAGAGGCTCTATTATTGAGGTACTCTGTGAAGTTGGCCATAAGCCGTGTCAGTATCTTCGGGTCCTGCGGCGGTGTATAAATCGTCTCTCCGGTAGCATCGTTCACCAGCGCGGTACCGGGGGTCTTCCTTATCCCCGCATCGTTTCCCACGATAGTCGCCTGTATCCTGCAGATGTCGTTGACCGAGAGAAGTCCTCTCTCACCGATTAATCGCTCACCGAAGCGAAGTGCCTCACGGTATAGGACGACTTCCTTGGTTGCGGCATCTACCACAGATCCGCTGCTGCTTGCCAACGCTCTATAGAGACGATCCTGTGTAGTGATGATGTTCTCGATCTCTGAACTGTCCTTTGCCTCCCGCAGAACGATCGCGTTTATCAAAATCGCCTGGTTCGGGATCATGTTCGCAATGCCTTTCAGCTCTCCAAGGGCTTGTCTTGCGGCCGCTTCTTTCCTAAGCACTGATAATGTTTCAGTTGCTTCCCGGGGTGGCGGCAGAGGAGGCAGGCTGTCGTATGGCCTTGAAGAATCACATCGTTTCTTCATTTATGTACCATAATAGCATTTTTTGGTACATGTTACAAGCATATGTCCCTCAACGGTACATTTCCACGTGTTCGCTTTCTATACTCGCATATCCTTACCGGTTCACGGGCGGCTCGTCCCAAGCCGGGACAGAACACCAAATAAAAAAGCCCTCTATACAGAGGGCGATCTATATGATTCCCTGCGATGCAGGGATTAAAAAAAGCGAGCGAGGGGAATCGAACCCCCGTCACGAGCTTGGGAAGCTCGGGTAATAACCATTATACGACGCTCGCCTTTTGTACAATCCAAATATAGCTCACCGCCGGGTGAACTGTCAACTCGGGTGACCTCCTGGTGTCGAACCGCCCGGCCGCCGTGCCGACAGCGCTCAGGGCAGGCCACGCACCCGGCCGCCCTGCACCTACCGTCCCACACCGGCCTGCTGGCGTATCTCCTCCTGGTCGAAGATGTAGAGGATCAGCTCGCTGTCCTCATCCACGATGTAGGGGATGGAGATCGGGCCGCCGGGATGCTTCATGGCCAGGATCGTGGTGTTTCCCTCTTCCGAGATCGAATCCAGCGTGATATCCACCATGATCGGATAATCGGGAAGCACGTACTCGAATACGCCGAACACCTTCCCGCGTGGTACCCGCTGGGGCCGGCTCATGGTCAGCTGGATCACGGAGCCGTAGGGAACCTCGGCCTCCGCCTCCGGGGTCTGGGCCACCACCACGCCCGGGCTCTCCTCCCCCTCGGCAGGGCGCACCGAGAAGATAAAGGGGAAATTCGTGCTGGACAACTGGGCGATGGCGTTCTGGAACTCCATATCCAGGAAATCCGGAACCTCCACCAGCTCCCCCCTCGGCCCGCGGCTGACGACCAGCTCCATCTCGGTAACGCTGTCGATCACGGTGCCAGGTTCCGGCTTCTGAGCCAGGATCGTGCCCGCAGGCTGGGGATCGAATACGTAGGAAACAGGCTCCTTGATCTTCAGCAGAGCCCGGTAGGAGGCAAAGAGAGTCTGCAGGTGGATCTGTACGTCCTCCAGATTCTGCCCGATATAGTCCTCCACCCTGTCGATGACCGGCCCCCGGCTCACCGTCAGGGTGATGCGTCGCCCGGCACGGACGATCGTTCCGGAAGACGGCCTCTGCTCGATGATCATCCCTTTCTCGAAGTCCGAGGAATAGCGCACCTGGACCCGGGGATAGAGCTCTTTTTCCTGCAGCTCGATGAGCGCGGCGATCAGCTCTTTGTTTTCCACGTCCGGCACCAGAACTTCCTCCGCGCCGCGCACCGACAGCCAGAAGGTGACGAACCCGATCAGTACCATGAGCACGAACATGGCCACGATCAGGAGGATCACCAGCTTGAAGTTCCGCCGTTCGGGAGGATCCGACTGGCTCGGAAATATCCGCGTGATGCTGCTCATCTCTACTCTCCCAGCAGTGCGCCGATGAAATCTTTCTGCCCGTTGAGGAAGGAGCGCCAGTCCAGCGGCTTCTTTGACTGAAGCTGCAGACTGGAGACAAACAATACCCCCCTTCCGGCATTCACCAGAATACCATATCGATTGTCGACGGCAAGCACAAGTCCCGGCTTGCCGCCGGCGGTCCCGGTCGCTTCGCCGGCCTCGGGGTATACGCCGCCGGCCAGAATGTTCAGGCGCCGTCCGCCCCAGGTGGTAAAAGCCCGCGGCCAGGGGTCGTAGGCCCGGATCATGCGCTCGATCAGGCCGGCATCGGCGCTCCAGTCGATCCGCCCGTCGTCCTTGTTCACCAAAGAGCAGTAGGTTGCCCGGGACTCCTCCTGCCGGATCCCTTCGATCCGCCCCTGCTCCAGGCCCCGCAGCGCGGAGACGAGCAGCTCGGCGCCCATTCCGGCTAGGGTTCTGGACAGGGAACCCGCGGTTTCCCGTCCGCTGAGCGGCAGGCTGCGCACGCCCAGGATGTCCCCCGCGTCCATCTTCAGGGCCAGTTTCTGCACCGTCACTCCGGTTTCCCTATCCCCGTTCAAGATGGCCGCAGTTATCGGAGAAGGACCCCGGTAACGGGGCAGCAGGGAGGCATGGAGATTGACCCCCCCCAGGGGGAAGAGGTCCAGGAACTCCTTCCTGAATATCCTTCCGAAGGCCACCACGACCAGCAGACCCGCCCCCAGGGAGCGCACCTTCTCCAGGAAGGGCGGATCGAAAACTCCCGGCTGGAGCACGGGGAGATCCAGGGCTGAGGCCGCATTTTTAACGGCCGTGGGCTCGGGCTGCTTGCCCCGTCCCGCCGGTCTGTCGGGATTGGTCAGGACGGCTTGGATCGGAAAGTTCTCGTGCAGGGCCGCCAGAGAGGGTACGGCAAACCCGGGACTGCCGGCAAACACGATGCGCATCAGCCGGTGTGGACTTTTTCGTATCGTTTGACCAGCCGCTCCCGCTTTTTCGGATCCAGACGGTCGATGAACAGCACCCCGTTGAGATGGTCGAGCTCGTGCTGGACCACCCGAGCGAGCATATCGTCCGCATCCACTGAAAAGGGCCGTCCCTTGAGATTCCAGGCCTGGATTCTCACCTGCTGAGGGCGGACTACATCGGCGTTGACTTCCGGGATGCTCAGGCAGCCCTCTTCATAGGTGGCCTGCCCGAAAGATGTTTCCACCACCTCGGGATTGATGAAAACCCTGGGGCCGTCCTTGGGTATATCGGTGATGAACATGCGGATCAGCTTGCCCACCTGCACGGCGGCCAGGCCGATTCCCTTGTTGACGTGCATGGTCTCGAACATCTGTTCGGCCAGACTTTCGATCTCTCCGTCGAACTCCGGAACTACGATCGAGTGCTTTTTCAGGCGCTCATCGCCGAGGGTTACTATATTCAACATCTGCTATGTCCTGAAATAACAGTACTAAAGGGATGGGCTAAAGTCAACGAAAGGAGCCGGCCGGCCACCTGGTATGCCACCTGGTATACCGCCTGGTATCAAAGCAACCGGCCCGCTTCAAAGAAGGGAAACCGGGTCCACATCGACCTCCACGTAGACACCGGCCGGGACCTGGAAGCGCTGCAGAGCCCGCCTGACCAGGCCGTGAAGGTCCTTGAAATTCCTGGAGCGGAAGATGAGGTGGTTGCGGTGGTTGCCTGCAATGACCGCCAGGGGACATTCGGCCGGACCCAGGACATCCACGCCGTTCGCTCCGCCTGCCGACGGCTCCAGGCTCCCTGCAAAGGCCGCGGCGGCGGCCCTTGATTTGGCCTCGCTGCGGGCGCGGAACACGAGCCGGATCAGGCGCGTGAACGGCGGGAATCCCAGGGCTCTGCGGACCGCCAGCTCTTTTTTATAGAAGGTTTCCAGGTCCGCCCGGGCCGCCAGTCCGATCGTTTCGTTGTCGGGGATGTAGGTCTGCACCAGCACCTTGCCGTCCGGGTGAAAGCGGCCGGCCCGCCCGGAGACCTGCACGATCAGGTCGAAGGTGCGCTCGGCGGCCCGGAAGTCCGGGAGCTGCAGACCCGTGTCCGCGGAGATGATGCCCACCAGCTTCACCCCGGGGAAGTTCAGGCCCTTGGCCACCATCTGCGTGCCCAGGAGGATATCGATCTCACCGGCGCGGAACTCGTTCAGGATCGCCCGGAGGCGCAGCTTGTTCCGCACCGAATCGGTATCCACCCGCCGCACCGTCAGATCGGGAAACAGACGCTCGATCTCCTCCTCGATCCTCTCGGTGCCGAAGCCGGAGTAGCCCACATCCATGGAGCCGCATTCGGGACACGCCTCCACGGGGCGGCTGCGATAGCCGCAGTAGTGGCAGACCATGCTGTTTTTCTGTTTGTGGAAGGTCAGGCTCACCGAGCAGTTGCGGCACTTCATCTGGTACCCGCAGCTGCGGCAGTGAAAGAAATAGCTGAAGCCGCGGCGGTTGAGGAACAGGATGCTCTGACGGCCCTCCTCGTGGGTGCGGCGGATCTCCCGTATCAGAGGTTTCGACAGCGGGACGGACTGGCCGTTCAGATCCTGAATGCGCACCACCGGCATGCTCCCGCCGCTGAGCCGTTCCGGCAGGCTGAGACGCTCCAGGGTTCCCGAGCTCATGTAGTGGTACGCTTCGAGAGAGGGGGTTGCGCTTCCCATCACCAGGACGGCCTTCTCCGTACGGCTGCGGTGCATGGCCACCTGGCGTGCATGGTAGCGCGGAGTCGTCCCGGATTTGTAGGAGCCCTCGTGCTCCTCGTCGATGATGATCAGGCCGAGGTCTCGCACCGGAGCGAACACGGCGCTGCGGGCGCCGATGACCAGCCGCGCGGTTCCGTCCAGAAGATCCAGCCAGGCTCTCAGCCGCTGGGAGCGGGTCAGGCCCGAGTGCAGCACCGCCACCGGCTGGTTCAAGAAAGCCTGAAACATATCGACCGCCTGGTGGGTGAGGGAGATCTCGGGGACCAGATAGATCACTCCCCGGCCCCTGCGCAGCATCTCCCGGCTGACCTGCAGGAAGACCTCGGTTTTCCCCGAACCGGTGACCCCGTGCAGATAGAACAGTCCCCCCTCGGCCGAGCTGATCCGCTGGATCGCGCTTCTCTGGTGCTCCGAGAGGGTGAGGTCCCTGGCCAGGGCCAGATCCCCGCCCATCTCCTCCGGCTCCACCTCCCGCCTTCCCCCGGGCAGCATCGTGGCTACGGCTTCGCCGAGGGAGCAGAGATACATGTCGGATAGCCAGGCGGCCAGGTCGAGCAACCCCTCGTCGAAAACGGGTCGTTTGTCCACCGGACGTTCGATCCGCTTGATTTCAGGAACCCCCGGCGGCGGCGCGGCGTCCACCCCCACGACGTAGCCGGTCAGCCGGCGGGATCCGAAGGGAGCCACGACCCGGTAGCCCACCGAAAGCTCCAGATGCTCGGGAAGCGAATAGGTGAACTTCTGATGGACGGGGAGGTTGAAGACGACCTCGATCAGTCGATCCATGAACGCTGCTCAGGGCGAAGGGTCGCCGCCCTGCTCCGGTCCGCCCTGCCCCGGTCCTCCCAGCCTGCCGGCCAGAACCGGCAGCGCCTGCAGCCGCTTCAGATCCTGCCACACCGCGGAGCGAAGATCCGTATTGCGTAGCACGGCGCTCGGGTGGTAGGTGGGCACTAAGGGAATCCCCCGGTATTCGAGCTCGCTGCCGCGCAGCTTCCCGATCCCTTCGCTGCGGTTGCAGAGAATCTGCGTGGCGATCCGTCCCAGGGTCAGGATCGCCCTAGGCCGGAGGATGTCGATCTGCCGCTCCAGGTAGGGCAGGCAGGCGGCGGATTCTTCTGGCAGGGGATCCCGGTTTCCCGGCGGCCGGCACTTGACGATGTTGCCGATGAAGCAACCGGACGTGCGGTCCAGCCCGATGGCTGCCAGCCAGCGGTCCAGGTACTGCCCCGCCCGGCCTACGAAGGGCCTTCCGCAGCGATCCTCCTCGGCCCCGGGACCCTCTCCGATCACCATCACCAGAGGGGCGGCCGCTCCCTCCCCGGGGACGGCGTGCCTGCGCCCCCTGTGCAGCGGGCAGCGCGTGCAGGCGGCCACCTCCTCGGCGATCGTCTGCAGGGCCTGCTGCGGCGAAACCTCCCGGCCTGCCGGGCCTGCCGGGCCGGCCGGGCCGGCGGAGCGTTCGGGTTGAGGCGAATCCCGATCCCCGGCCGTGTCGACGGCCGCATTGACGGCCAGGGGAGAATGGTCGTGGCGGAAGCCGTCCAGCAGGAAGTCCTCCACCAGGTTGAGAAGGTTGTAGATTTCAGTCTCCCGGCTCCCCATCGTAGACCACCCTTTCCAGGAACAGACCGCGGGCCGGCGCGCTCATCCCGGCTCTGGAGCGGTCCCGAGCAGCCAGCGCCTCGGCAAGATCCGAGCGGGGAAGACCCTTCTGCTCGTATTCCAGTATCGTGCCCAGCAGGCTGCGCACCATCCTCCACACGAAGGAGCTGGCCGCCACCTTGAAGCAGAGCAGAGCTCCTTCGGGGTAGAAACAGGCCGTATCCACCCGGCGGACTTTCGACCTGCTCGAGTCACCCGCAGCCGCGAAGGTCGTGAAGTCATGCTCCCCCAGAAACACTGAAGCCAGGTCGTTCAATGCGCCCAGCTCGGGCCGGTGGCGGATCTTCCAGCAGTACAGCCTCAGGTGAGGCAGACCCACCGCTCCGGTGTACAGGAAGTAGCGGTACACCCTCTGCACGGCGTTGTTCTTGGCGTTGAAAACCACCGCCTCCTCCCTGCTGTCCAACGCCCGCACGTCCGGCGGCAGGTAGGAGTTCAGGGCTACTGCCCAGCGATCCGGCGGAATCGAATCCAGATCCGTGAAGAAGTTGCCGACTTGGCCGCTGGCGTGCACTCCGGAGTCGGTCCTTCCGGCTCCCTGGATGCGCACCGGATGGCCGTGCATCCGCCGCAGGGACTCCTCGATCTCTCTCTGCACGGTGCGGGCGTTCTTCTGCACCTGCCAGCCGGAAAACTCGGTTCCGTCGTAGGCCAGGGTGACCCGGATATTGCGGATCAAATTTCTTCAGCCCCGCCCCTGCAGCTGCTTGATCTCTTTGTTCATCTCGTCGTACAGCTCCCTCGCCTTGTCCAGGATGGCCGAGGGCTTGCTCTTCGATGCTTTTCCCGTTCCGAACAGCTTCGACACGATCCGCTTGGCGTTCTCGAGACTCTTGATGCGTTTCTCTCTGTCTTTCCTCGGACCGTACTTGTACTCCAGCAATCCTGCGATGTACAGAAGGCCGTCGTAGCCGTAATTCTTGTCCAGGTCCGGACCGAAGTTCACCTTTGCTTCCAGGGGCTCCTGGCCGTTCTGGGCCATCTCTATGGCCTGCATGTAGAAGAACCTGGCCTTGCGATAGAAGAGGCGGGACAGGTAATCGTAGTTTTCATCGAAGGCCTTGCGGTGAAGTGCATCGAGCAGCCATGCCGCCCTCAGGGCGGAAAGGGCCCGTTTGAGGGTCGGGGAGTAGTGCCGGTCCAGCAGGTCGTAGCACATCATGGCAAGGAAGTAGCTGGCCGCCCCTTCCTTCAGGCCCCGGGAGCTCGTGAAATCCAGGTCCTTGAACGCCAGGGATACACTCTCCACTCGCCTGTCGGTCTGCTCGCGCAGCGGTTCGATGAACTGCTCCCCGATCTCCGAGAAATCCTGCGGGTAGACGGCGTACAGGCAACTGGGACAGACCAGCACGGTATAGACCAGAGGATACAGCTCACCGAATTTCTTCGAGGGTTCGTAGGTGCGGTGAAGCTCCTCGGTCAGCTCCCCGGCGATCAGCCGCCCGCCTCCCGATAGCAGGTCCTCCCTGTAGAAACTGGTCTCGCATACGGGACATTGAAGAGATTTCCTGCTGAAAAAAGTGGTCTTTTTCGCCTCTAGATCCAGGTCCGACATCAATCCCCCTCTATCACGACCATGGCCAGAGCGTTGTCCCGCTCGTGGCTCAGGGAAATGAACACATCGGTTCCTCCGAGTTTTTCGAGGGCCTCCTGCGCACGGCCGTACAGAACGAGCTGCGGTTTGCCGAGCTCATCGTTCATCACCGCGATTTCCTTCAGAGAGAAACCGTGGAGCCCCGTGCCCAGAGCCTTGCCGAAGGCTTCCTTGGCGGCGAAGCGTGCGGCCAAACTCAGGATCCCCGCCTCCCCTTTGGGCAGGGCCACCCTCAGCTCATCATCATGAAAAAAACGGTCGAACAAACCCGGTATCTTTTCCCAGCGCTTCAACCTGTATACGTGAACAACATCGATACCGATACCTAAAATCATTCCTGTTCTTCCTCCATCCCCGACAAGATAAACACCAACTCCAATTTCTGCGGCTCGAATTTCAAGACCATCAACTCTGGAGGTATATCCGGCTTCGGAAACAGAGTTTCCGGCCCCGGCTTTTCGATAGCTCCGCAATCGATCACCAGTCTCAGCTTTTCCGGCGTCAAGGACTCGATGGATCGCTGGTTTCCCTGTATGCGGATGCTCCCCTTGGGGAGCGGCTGCGCCAATCTGAGATCCGGCGACAGATCGATGCTGATGATATCCACGTTCTCGAATGTCTTGATGATAACCGCCTCCCGTACGATTCCCCGAAACACGACCGCCCGCTCCCGGGAATATTCCAGCAGGGCATTCTCCTCCACGATCATGACCTGTTCGGTGAAATCTTCGGTCCGCCCCTCCAGGTCGACCTCCTCCAGCTCGATCGTCTCGATGGCGTTTACTATACTCCTTGGACCTGAAATCTGCACGTTGTCCGGCACGATCGTGTACTGCACCAGGTCGTAGCCCGCCGGCGGGGATCCCCTGATCACCGGCTCCAGGGGGACGGTCTTCTCGATCCTCTGCTCCAGAGTGATCGATATCTCCACCGGCTCCACCCGGATATCGAGCGGCTCTATGTTCAGCGAGCTTCCCTGGCGGGCCACCCGGACCGGTACGCGGTACTGGCCTTCCGACTGGAAGCGGCCGAAATCGGCGTAGACCGCTATGTCCTCTTCGATCACCGAAAAGATCGCCTCCTCCTTGCCCCGGAGCGTTACCCGTGCGCTCTTGGGATAGGGTTTGCTGATGGCCAGACCCGGCGGCGGATCGACCTGCAGGGGCACGCTGAAAAAGCGTTCATCCATTGTATTGACCCGGTAGAAGAGGAACAACAGAGCGGCAGCGGCCAGAGAGATGATCTTTGCCGGCCAGTCGGAGAGGACCGCCTCCATGAAGCGCCTACGTTTCAAACTCGCCCTCCTCCAGCGCCTCGCCCTGGTACTCGATCAGCCGCTTCAGAGCTTTGGAGACTTCCGGGAGAGACAGGTCGTAGAGCAGGTTGGCGTCGTAGGCCAGTGAGATGGCCCCGTTTTCCTCCGAAACCACGAGGATCACCGCATCGGTCTCTTCGGCCAGACCCAGGGCGGCCCTGTGCCGGGTGCCGAAGGATCTGCGGATATCCGGCTGTTCCGATATGGGCAGGAAGCAGCCCGCCGCGATGATCTTATCCTCCGCGATCACCGCCGCGCCGTCGTGCAGCGGGCTGCCGTCGGTGAAGATGGTGAGCAGCAGGCTCGAGGTCAGATCCGCGTTCACCCGGGTCCCGGTCTCGATGATCGTGTTCAAACCGATGTTGCGGGTGAACACCATCAGGCTGCCGCACCTCTTGGCGGCCAGCATCTCCGCGGCGTTCAGGACCGCGTCCAGGTGATAGGGACGGACGCGGGGGCGAAGTCGGAGCCAGGTGCGCGTCCCGATTCGGGTGAAAATCCGCCGCAGCTCCGGTTGAAAAATGATGGCGATACCGATGACCAGGCCGGGCACCAGGAGGTTCAGGATCCACATCAGCGTGTTGAGGCGCAGGAAAAAGGCCAGCAGGTAGATCAGGGCCATGATCAGCGCGCCTTTCAGCAGCTGGACCGCCCGGGTCTGCACGAGGATCTGGTAGGATTTGTAGATCAGATAGGCCAGGAGCAGGATGTCGAGAAAGGGGATGATATAATCCCGCAGGATCCAGTTGCCGGCAAACCAATCCATGGCTATCCCCGCCGCAGCCCGCCGCGGCGTATCGCTTCGAAGATCTTGACGGTATCCACGGCCTCGGCCACGTCGTGCACCCGCAGGATGTCCGCCCCGTTTGCCAGGGCGAGCATGTTCGCCGCCACGGTGCCGACAAGCCGCTGCTCCACCGGCTTGTCCAGGACCGTGCCGATGAAGGACTTGCGGGACAGCCCGACCAGCACGGGACAGCCCAGGGAATGCAGGGAGTGCAGATCCCGGAGGATCGTCAGATTGTCCTGCAGGCGCTTGCCGAATCCGATCCCGGGATCGATGATCAGCCGATCCTCCCTGATGCCGCAGGAGCGGGCGAAGGCGACGGACTCGGCCAGCTCCTCCAGGATCTCGCCGATCACATCTTCGTAATACGGATTTTCCTGCATGTTTTTCGGCTCGCCCCGCATGTGCATCAGGATCACCGGCACGTCCCGGGCGGCGATGCACCGCGCCAGGTCCCGCCCGCCCCGCAGGGCGGAAACATCGTTGACCAGATCGGCTCCGGCATCCAGTGCTCTTTCGGCCACCTCGACCTTTCGGGTATCGATCGAGATGAGCACCTGGGATCGCTTGCGGATTCTTTCGATGACCGGCACCACCCGCCTGATCTCCTCCTCCGTCCGGACCGATTCCGACCCCGGCCTGGTGGACTCTCCACCCACGTCCAGGATGTCGGCGCCGGCCTCTATCATCTGCAGGGCCCCGGCCACCGCCTGGTCGGCCTCCGGCACCCTGGATCCGGGATAGAAAGAGTCGGGGGTACAGTTGAGAATACCCATGACGCAGGGGCGTGCTTCGAAATCGAGGACCCGATTGCCCCAGGACATGCGGCGGATCGGACGAGTTTTTTGGGATCGGGTGCTGCTGTGCATGGGTTTCGGCTTGGATTGTAGCAGTTCCACCAGAGCCCTGCAAGAGCGGCCGCGACCCGCCGGCTGTGACCCGTGTCCGACGGCGAGGACATCGTCTATTACATATCTAGTCGTATTTACACTCCTCCGCCTTCAATGGTATCCTGAGGGAAATTCAAAGATCAGGAGGAGCCAAATGGCCAAACTAGGGGATCAGTTTCAGAGCGCGGACTGGAAGCAGGAGAAACATTCTCCGGTGATCGAATGTCCCGACTCCGCCAAGGCGGGGGAAAAATTCAATATCACCGTTTCCGTGGGCAAAGAAATCGCCCACCCCAATACCACGGAGCATCACATCCGCTGGATCCAGGTCTTCTTCAAACCGGATGAAGACAAGTTTACCTATCAGCTTGCCAACTGCGAGTTCACCGCCCATGGCGAGGCCGTGAAGGGAGCCAACGAGGGACCCGCCCTGACCGAGCCCGCACTCAGCGCCACGGTCAAGCTGAAAGCTTCGGGAACCCTGCACGCCTTGAGCTTCTGCAACATCCACGGTCTGTGGGAGAGCAGCAAGGCCGTCAAAGTCGGCTAATCCCGCGCAGAAGGCGAAACCCTCTTTCGGGACGCGGACGAAGCCCCGCACAATGGTCCCGGCGGAGGGTTTTGTCCGTTTCGGCCCCGAGAAGATGAAGCCCGGTAAACCGGTCGTTCCATGAGCCTACGCACCCTCCTGGTAACCCTTGCCCTCTGCCTGCTGCCGATCTCCGAGCTGCGGGGAGGCCTTCCCTTTGCCCTGTCCAGCGACGTTCCCCTGCTGCTCGCCTACCCGATCTGTGTAGGGGCCAACGCCCTGGTCGCACCCCTGGTCTACCTGTTCCTCTCCAGTCTGCACAAGTTACTGGAGCGCTGGAATCCGTACCGCCGGCTGTTCGACCGGCTGGTCGAGCGTTCCCGCCGCAGGGTGCACGCGAAGGTGGAGAAGTACGGCTATCTGGGATTGATCCTGTTCGTGGCCATACCCCTGCCGATCACCGGCGCCTATACCGGCACGCTCGGTGCCTGGATCCTGGGCATGGATCGGCGCAAGACGATCCTGGCCGTGCTGGTAGGGGTCGTCATCGCCGGAATCGTAGTCGCCGCCGTGTTCACCCTCGGCATCAAAGCCCTCTTCCTGTTCATCGAGTAAATGTCCCGTCTGGCAGAATCTCTCAACCCGCAGCAGCTGCACGCGGTACGGAGCGTAGAAGGTCCGCTGCTGATCCTTGCAGGCGCCGGCTCGGGGAAAACCCGGGTGATCACCCACCGCATCGCCTACATGCTCGGGCAGGGCGTGCCCCAGTCCGCCATATTGGCCGTGACCTTCACCAACAAGGCGGCGCAGGAGATGGCCGCCCGCGTGAGGCAGCTCTGCGCCCAGAAGCTGCAGAGCCTCACCGTGTCCACCTTTCACGCCTTCGGCGTGCGGGTGCTGCGGGAGCACGGCCATCGCCTGGACTACCGGAGAAACTTCAGCATCTATGACGAGTCGGACAGGCAGGCCCTGATCAAGGAGAGCGCCCGCGACCTGGGCCTGCTGCGGCGGGGGGATGACGGGGTCGATCCGTACCGGCTCGGCGCCCTGTTCTCCAGGTTGAAGAGCGGCACCGCGGACTGGCAGGAGGATACGCTTCATCTCCGGCCGCTGTTCGACGAGTACCAGAGCCGGTTGAAGCTGTTCAACGCCGTGGATTTCGACGATCTGATCCGCCTGCCGATCCAGCTGCTCGAGCGCTTCACCGAGGTCCGCTCTGCCCTTCAGCAGAGGTACCGCTACTTCATGGTCGACGAGTTCCAGGACACCTCCTTCCAGCAGTATCGCCTGATCAGGCTGCTGGCCGAGGCTTCCGGCAATCTCTGCGTAGTCGGGGACGACGACCAGTCGATCTACTCGTGGAGAGGCGCTCACTTCGAGAACATTCTCCAGTTCGAAAGGGACTTTCCCGCCTACCAGGAGGTGAAGCTCGAGCAGAACTACAGGTCCACCCGCAAGATCCTGCTGGCCGCCAATGGGGTGATCGTCCACAACAGGAACCGCAAAGGCAAGAGCCTGTGGTCCGGGCTGCCCGAAGGGGAGTCGGTGGTCCTGGTCATGCCCGAAGACGAGCAGAAGGAGGGGGAGCTCATCGCCGAGCGGATCCGCAGCCTGGCCCTGAAGGAGCGCATCCCCCTGGATCAGTTCGGCGTGCTGGTGCGCACCAACGGCCAGACCCGGGCGATCGAAGAAGCCTTCGTGCGCCACAACCTCCTCTACCGGGTGTCGGGGGGAATGAGCTTTTTCCAGCGCAGGGAGGTCAAGGACATCCTGGCCTACCTGAAGGTGATGGCCAATCCCGACGACGACATGAATCTGCTGCGGATCATCAACACCCCCCGCAGGGGAATCGGCAGGAAGACGCTGGAGGTGATCGTGGCCATTGCCCGGGACCGGGTCTGTTCCCTGTACTCCGCCCTCAGCGCACTGGCCTCTTCGGCCTCCCCGCCCGTCTTGCCCCCTTCGCCCGAAACCGCGGTGCCTGAAAAGACGACGGAGCTGCTCGGCGAGTTCGCCGGGCTGATCGAATCCTACAGGACCCGCTTTTTCGAGAAAGGTCGGCTGGCCTCCACCCTGGCGGCTCTGGTCGAGGAGCTGGACTACTGGAGCTACCTGGTGCAGGAGCACTTCCGGCCGGAGGTGGCCCGCTGGAAGTACGGGAACGTGGAGGGTTTGATGGATTCCATCTCCGCCTACGAGGAGGATCCGGACAACCTGGACCCGAATCTCTACGAGTACCTCAACCGGGTCACCCTGGTGTCCAGGGACACGACGGGGGAGGCGGACAGGCAGGCGCGGGTCAACCTGATGACGATCCATGCGGCCAAGGGGCTCGAGTTCGACACGGTGTTTCTGGCTGGGGTGGAGAAGGGCCTGATCCCCCACCCCCGCTCCCTGGAAGAGGGGATGCACAGCCTCGAAGAGGAGCGCCGCCTGTTCTACGTGGCCATAACCCGGGCCAAACGGCGCCTGTACCTGAGCGCCTGCCGGAGCCGTCGACGGCGGGGGCGCCTGGAGGAGGCCGAACCCTCACCGTTCCTCGAGGAGCTTCCCGCCGAGCTGGTCGAGCATCACCTGGAGGAGGAGCAGCTCAGCGATGACGAGGCGAAGCGCCTGTTCGCCGAAATGAGG
>JAFGQJ010000263.1 GCA_016935715.1 Spirochaetales bacterium | reverse complement strand
GCTCTTTCCGCGTATTTTCTTGACACGCCCCCCCGCTCGTATAATATGGTATCTCGGAATCAATCAAATCCTAACAATTCCACGGAGGGAGCTATGAAAGCAACGAGAAAGGCACTGGCAGTCCTGGCTTTCTTTCTGCTCGCCGCAACCCTGGTGACAGCCGGCGGCAAGGGCGAGGAAGAGGCCGAAGCGCAAGCCAAGACAATCAAGGCGGGTTTCATCTACGTCGGCCCGGTCGGCGACTACGGCTGGTCCCACGCCCACGATGTGGGGCGGAAGTACGTCGTCGACAGACTGGACTGGCTGGAGACGGTGTATGTGGAATCCGTACCCGAGGGGGATGCGGCCCGCATCATCGACAGGCTGGTCGTGGAGGAGAACTGCGACGTGGTGTTCACCACCAGTTTCGGCTACATGGACGACACGGTTGCAGCCGGAGCCAAGCATCCGGATCAGCTATTCATGCATTGCTCCGGGTTCAAGAACGCGGAGAACGTGGGTACCTACTTTGCCGAGTTGTACCAGATGTACTACCTCAACGGCATGATGGCCGCCGCCCTGACCAAGAGCAACAAGATCGGCTACGTGGGGGCCTTTCCTACTCCGGAGGTGGTCCGCCACATCGACGCCTATGCCCTGGGCGTGAAGGCGGTCAATCCCGATGCCAGGGTGCACGTACGCTGGATCTTCTCCTGGTACGATCCGGCCAAGGCCCGGGAAGCGGCCGAGGCCCTGGTAGCGGACGGTGTCGACTGCCTGGCCTTCACCGAGGATTCACCGGCGGTGATCGAGGTTGGGCAGGAGCACGCGGAGAAGGGCGAGATGGTCTACACCTTCAGCCATTACAGTCCCATGGAAGCCTTCGGTCCGGATTCCGCCGTTTCCGGCCAGCTGGTGGACTGGGGCATCATGTACGAGAAGATCCTGGAGGACATCTACAACGGCACCTGGAGCAACGAGGACCTCTGGTGGCTGGCCAAGGAGAAGGCGGCCCTGCTGGGAGGGAGCCTGGAGCATGAGGTGAATCCCAAGTTCGTAGACGACCTGAAGGGCGTGTCGGTGTCGACACCGGATCTGGGCCGGCTGAACGTGTATGAGCTGGTGATGAAGCGCTACGAGCAGATGAAGCAGGGCCGGGATGTCTTCGACCCGTTCGCCGGGCCGGTCTCCGACAACAAGGGTGCCGTTCGCATCCCCGCCGGCAGAATCGGCACCAAGGCGGAGCTTCTCAGCATCGACTACTACGTGGACAACATCGTGGGGGATGTGCCCAAGTAGGTTCCGCTTCAAAATTCGAAATAACCGCACCGGGGAGCCTCTGAAGGGCTCCCCTTTTTTCGTGGTGCGCCCGGCTCGCGCATTCCGGGTATGCGGAATTCTTTGGGGAGGTTATGGCATTGCCTGCCGATCATAGTAACAGCAAGAGGCAAAAAGTGTTCGAAGTTCTCGTTGTGGACAACCATCCGTTGATCCGGGAATACGTGTCGACCCTCCTCAGCAAAGAGGGATACACCGTTCTGTGCGCAGAGGACGGTCTTTCCGCGATCGATGTGCTTCGCAGGTCGGATCCGAAGGTGATCTTCGTGGACCTGGTCATGCCCAACATCGACGGTCAGACCTTCTGCCGCATCGTTCGCCGCATGCCGGCGCACAAGGACTGTTTCCTGGTCGTGCTCTCTGCCACGGCGGCGGAGACCGATGCACCCCTGCGCCAGTGCGAAGCCAATGCCTACATCGCCAAGGGCCCCTTCAAGAAGATGGGCACCCATATTCTCGACGTGCTGGAGCTGGCCAGGCAGAGCGACTTCAAGGCCGTGGAAACCGAGGCCAGGGGCCTGGAGGATATCCACGCGAGGGAGATCACCAAGGAATTGCTCCTGCTGAAGCGGCACTTCGAAGTGGTCCTGGCCAGCATGAGCGAGGGGATCCTGGAGATCAACGGGGCGGGCAGAATCGTGTATGCGAACGGAGCCGCCATCAGGGGTACCGCGATGGCGGAAGAACGGCTGCTTTCCTCGAATTTTCTCGAACTGTTCGGAGAGGGTGTGCGGGACAGCATCGCCTCCTACCTCGAGAAGGTCCGGGCCTCCGGCCAGAGTCCCCCGTCGACGGGTATAGAGATGCAGCTGGGCGAAAGGGAAGTGGAGGTGCGGGTCTACCCCATCCAGGACGACGGGGAGAAATCGATCGTCCTGCTGATGGACATCACCGAACGGAAACGATTCGAGGATCAGCTGCGGCGTTCACAAAGGCTCGAGTCGATCGGCACGCTGGCAGCCGGGGTCGCCCACGACTTCAACAACCTGCTCACGGTGATCCAGGGCAACACCGACATCATGGCCATGGATCTTCAACAGACCCATCCCCACTACGAGCGGCTGCAGGAGATCCTGCGCCAGGTACAGAGCGCCAAACGGCTGACCGGTCAGCTGCTGGGTTATGCCCGCAAAGGCAGATTCGAGGTTCGGCTGCTGGATCTCAATCAGCTCGTCAGGGAGACCGTTGAAACTTTCGGGCGGACGCGCAAGGATATCTCGATCTCCATGAAGCTGGATCCTGAGCTCGAGGTTTTCGAGGGCGACGCGGGGCAGATCGAACAGATGGTCCTGAACCTCCTGTTGAACGCCGGTGATGCTATGCCCGGGCAGGGTTCCCTGGATATCGAGACCCGGAACGT
>JAFGQJ010000262.1 GCA_016935715.1 Spirochaetales bacterium | reverse complement strand
TCGGGATCGGGCGGCTTCGGCTACGATCCCATCGTATACCTGCCGGAACGCGGCAAAACCGTGGCCCAGCTCAGTGACCGGCAGAAGGATGCCCTCTCCCACCGCGGCAAGGCCGCTCGCCGGCTTGCCGCCATGCTGTCATCGCAGCTGCCTTGAAATTCTCAGGCCGGCAGGCGCGCACCCCGCGCACCCGGTGCGGTAAAAAACGCAGGATGGAGGGGCTCAGGCGTGGGCCTCGCACTCAGGCGTGGGCCTCGCGCCGATCAACCGAGCCGGAGGCAACCCGCGCCGCCCTGTTCGGGCGGCCCAGCAGCCAGAGCCCGAAAGCGCCGGCCAGGTAGAGCAGGTGCGCCGCCACTTCGATGAGACTGGGGTTGCCGTTGTAGCCGAACAATCCCTTTGCGATGCTTCCAAGCGCCCCGTTTTCATGCAGCAGGGGATAGCGGTCCCCGGCGACCTGGGGGTTTACGTCCCACAGGTGTTCCACCACGATGGGAATCGCACCGGCTTCCTGGAGCTCGTGCACCCCGCCGGCAACCAGACCCGCGGCGAACAGGATCAGCAGCGTGTTGGTGACGCTGAAGAAAGTCCGAAGATTGACGCGCAGGGCTCCCCGAAACAGCAGAAAACCCAGAACAGCCGCGGCTGCCAGACCCAGCCCCGCGCCCAGGAGATTGTTCTCCCCCGAGGCGAAGCTCGCTGCGCCGAGAAAGATGACCGATTCGATTCCCTCCCGGAGGACCGAAAAGAATATCAGCAGGAACAAGCCGGCCCGGCGGGTGCCGGAGATGCGATCCGCGACCCTGCGCTCCAGCTCCTCGACCTGGGCGCTCTTTCTGATCATCCAGATGATCAGGGTGGTCAGGAGGATTGCTCCGGCCAGCATCGTGACACCTTCGAAGATCTCCTCCGCCCGTCCGCTGAATCCCCCCGCCAGAAACTGGAAGGCCAGCGCCCCCAACACGCTCGCAGCTGCGCCGGCGGCCAGCCCCAGGAACACCGAGATCTTGTACCCTCTCTGACCGCTGCGCGTCAGATAACCCAGCACGATCCCGATAACCAGGGCAACCTCGAAGGTTTCACGGAACAGAATGATGAAGCTCTGAAGCATGGCATTCTCTCTTTCTGCGGAAGTCGACATCCCTTCCGCCGCTGAGATCATGGTATTAATTATTATTATAATAGTCAACTATAAAATCTCGTAAATGCGGCTGAGTTCCTCGGAAGGCCTGTGGGCGCCCGCTCAGGGACTCCGCTGCTCGAAAAACTCGAAGGCGTCTACGATGTCCAGATACACTCCGTCGAAGCCCAGCGCGACGATTCGATCGAGGTAGGAATCTTCGGTTCCGAACAGGATCGCCTGCCACTGCGCATCCCAGTAGCGGACCTTGTAGTTTCCCTGCCAGTTCGGATTCTCGCCGGCCAGCCAGGACGGGGCTCCGGGATCGGGATGCCCGTCCCGATTTCGGTCCCAGCTCCGGTCCCAGTAGTACCGGTAGCTTTCCGCTTCTCCGATGCTGAGATAGGAGATCACCAGCCGCCTGGCTCCGCCAGCCTTCTGCTTGAGTGAGCGGATATCCTCCGGCTCCAGCCACTCGAGTCCCTTCGGCCCGTCCACGAAGGTATCGATGACCAGCAGATCGTAGCCGGTCCGGCCCAGGGCCGACAGAAAGGCATTCTTGCCGGTAAACGCTCCCGGGTTGATGAGGAAAAGGAAGTTCCTCGCCTGCGCGAGCGTTTCAACCGCTCCCGTGTGTTCTGCGAAGGGGGGGTCCGGATAGGCGGGAATCACCGTCAGGTTCCTTCGTGGTGCGGCGAAGGAGATGAATCCCAGCCGGCGATTCCTGCGGTAGGAGTCGTCGATGTTCTGGTGCTGCCGGCAGTAGTCGATCACCATCACGGTCAGCTCGTGGTCCAGGGCCAGCTGCAGGTAGGGCAGCAGGTAGCGGACCGCCTCGGCCGGTGTTTCCCGGTTGTCGCCGGTATATCCGTAAAACAGATCCTCCCTGCCGACCCCGTCGATGGCCTGGATGTAGTCCAAAGCCGGGGATGAATCGAGCCTCCCGTCCACGGTGAGAAGCTCGGTTCCATTCTGAGGGATCACGAGGAACCGCGGATTGCGGGATCGGGCGTAACGACTCAAGGAGATCACCAGTTCCCGCATCCGCTGCTTGTACAGCACCGGATCTTCCGGCTCGGCGGGGTGTACCGGCCCCTCGGGACCGGACGCGCATCCGATCGCACCCACGGCCAGGAGCAGGGCCAGTGCTGCGGCTGCCAGCCTCGGCGTATCCCTCACGTTCAATCCGCCGATCATCCCGAGGAGTCTTCGGTGCCCGGATGCGGATGGATGATCTCGATCTCGATATCCCCGCGGGTGTAACTCTGGCAGGCCAGGCGCATCTCCTCCCCGGCACCCAGCGCCTGCAGGCGAACGATCTCCCGCTGGCTCTTCCTGTTCATCTTATCCGACCCCGAGAGGACGCGGACCAGGCAGCGCCCGCACTGAGCCCGGCCTCCGCAGACCGTATCGATGGAAACCGAGTTTCGCTGCAGCAGGTTGAGCAGAGACACAGCCGGGCTGGAGGGGATCGCCTGTTCTCGTCCTTTGATCCGGATCATGAGAGAAGAGCCTACCCCTCGAAAAACAGGGTGTCAACAGTCGGGGGGAACGAGGCGGGAATGGGGGGACAGGGAATAAAGAAATCAAGGCTGTGCGCCGGCTTACCGAAAAGTAGGTTGAGGAGAAAAAGTGCTGGTACTGTATCCTGAGCTGGAGCGCAAGGAGCTGATCGACCAGAGCAACGAGACGCTTCTACCGCTGATCCGCAAGATCCGCCGCGTATTCGAAGATCATTTCGACAGGACCTGGTTCGCCATCATCATCGACGGGCTGCCCATCGATTTCCGCACGATCCGGATGATCCGGGAGCTGGTAGGCCTGCAGTCGATCCACGTCGGGGATGAGTGGTTCATCTATCAGGCGGTGGTGGAGCTGAGCCGCTTCAGTCTCCTGATTCGGAAATTTCTGCTGCCCGTTCTCAAGGAGAGGCTGGGGGTTTCCGGCCTGATGCCGCACCGGGTCGTCCGGGACCGCACCCAGTACATCCTCCGCAGGTTCGTAGCCTACACCTTCCCGTACAACCTGGAACGCCTGGAGGGGTTGACCGGGCAGTTGAGGTCCAGTCTGCTGAGCGCGTATCCGAGCCTGGAACCCCAATCGTAGCCAATCTTCCCCGAAGCTGATAAGCTTGATTCCTCAGAGCCGAACACAATGGCAGAGCAAGAATCGGACCGACTGCAGAGAGAGGTGGAGAAGCACCACGCCCTGGCCACGCGCCTGATCGACGGCCTTGCACGGGTGATTCGGGGCAAGCGGCAGGCCCTGGAGTATCTGATCACGGGATTGCTCGTCGGGGGGCATGTTCTCATCGAAGATGTGCCCGGTCTGGGAAAAACCACCCTGGCCAAGACGGCGGCCCGCCTGATTTCCCGGGACAAGACGGCGAGGCCGGTCGTGTTCCGGCGCATCCAGTTTACGCCGGACCTGCTTCCCTACGACATCACCGGCGTGGATATCTTCGATCCGGAGCACCGCAGGTTCGTCTTCCGGGCGGGGCCGGTGTTCGCCAGCATCGTCCTGGCCGATGAGATCAACCGCACGACCCCCAAGGTCCAATCCGCCCTGCTGGAGGTCATGGCGGAGAACCAGGTAACGGTCGGAAACAGGACCCACGCCATGGATCCCCTGTTCTTCGTGATCGCCACGCAGAATCCGGTGGAAACCGACGGCACCTATTCCCTGCCACTCGCGCAGCTCGACCGTTTCCTAATGAAGATCTCCATCGGCTATCCGGGCGAGGAGGAGGAGGTCGGCATCGTGCGGGAGGATCCTGCGGCCACGATCATGCCGAAGATAAAGCCGATCTGCCGCAAGTCGGAGATCCTGCAGGCCAGGAAAACGGTGGAGGGGATCTTCTGCGATGACCGTCTCCTGCAGGCTGCGGTGGCCGTATCCGGCTCCACCCGACGCCACAGGGGAATCGAGCTGGGCTGTTCCCCCAGGGCGAGCCTGATGCTGGTCAAGGCGGCCCGGGCCTTCGCCCTCATCCGGGGCAGGAGTTACTGCATCGACCAGGATTTCCTGGAGCTGGCTCCGCTGGTGCTCTCCCACCGCATTCGTTTGAAGGACATCCGCATCGACGCGCCTTCGCTGATTCGGGACATTACCCTGCATGAGTTGTCGAGGATCGCCTATTAAAGGAGCCCTTCTCAGGATCTTTTCCTTCACCCGATGGGGGCTGCTGTTCTGTCTGCTCTCCCTGACGATCCTGGCCGTCGGGCTGCTGCGCATGGAGCTGGCAGCGATCCTGTGGGGCGGAGCCTTCGCTCTGCTTGCCGCCTATGCGCTGCTTGCCAACCGCATCATGCGGGCTGTGCTGCGGCGCCACTTCGACAAGATACCGGATCCCGTGGATTTCACCCTTCCACCCGAAGGGGTGTTTCCGGCAGCCGCGGCGTCGGCACAGATCAGCGTCGAGCTTCCCCGCTTCCGGGCTCCGGGCATCAGGATCGATTTCGAAATCTCTCTGCACTGGCCGGGCAGGGATCCGCTCCAGGTGAGCAGCGACCTGCACGGCGGGCGGAACTGCAGGAGCATCGAGCTGATCCCCAGGTACAGGGGATGCTACCGCAGCCGGCAGGCTCGAGTCGTGGTCTCCGATGCTCTCGGGTTCACCCGCCGGGCCCTGTGCTTCGACCTGGCGGAGGGATTGCGCGTGTATCCCTCGGTGCAGCCGCGGGCTCCGATGCGGGCGCCGCGCATGGAAGACGGGCGGGAGGAGAATCGGCGGCGGCACAGACGCAGCGAAGAGCTGCTCGAGGTCCGCAAGTACTTCCCCGGGGATGACATCCGCAAGGTTCACTGGAAGGTGTTCGCCCATACCTCGGAGCTGTTCCTTCGCATAGGCGAGGAGACCCCCCCGCCGGAATCCCGGTTCCTCGTCATTCTGGACTCCGCTCCTACGGCGGCGCTTCCCGAAGCGGTCGAAGCGGACTACCTGGACATCCTCGTGGAACGCTGCGCGGCCGCGGTTCTGGAGATGCTAGGCCGAGGGTTTCAGGTGTTTTTTGCCCTGTGCGACGCCCCCAAACCGAGAGAGATCACGCCGGAAAAACAACGGCAGCTGCTCGCCGAGCTGGCCGGCGTCTGGTGGAGCGATCGATACACCCTTTCGCTGCCGCGGCGGGATCCGTACCAGGTTTTTCTTTTTTCTTCCCCCGGTTCGGCCAACCTGCCACGACTGTTCGCCGATCTGGAGCGGCGGGGCGCGGGTGTGAAGCTTCTTTTTCCGCAGCTGACGGTCGAGCAGGAGCACTCCGACCCTCTCTCGATCAGACGGTTGCTCTTCCGGACGCCTGTGCGGCGGCGCCACGGGAACGGGAAGATCGGACGCGAAGAGCTGGAGTCGTTTCAGGCGGTGCTGGACCGGGAGATCGGCCGCTGGAACCGACGGGGCAGGTGGAAGGTCGCCGTTGAAACAATCTGACAGAGTGAAACTGGGGATATTCATCGTACGGAATCTCCTGCTCTATTTTCTGTTCTTCCATGCCTACCTGTATTTCCGCGGCGAGCTGGATCCGTTTGTCTTGAGCGCCGGTTTCCTGCTGGCCGTGCTGCTGGCTCTCGGCATGAACAGGCTCCGGCTGCGCCTGTGGGCGGCTTTCCTGGCGTTCCTGGTCGCGGTTTTCTCTCTTCGCCTGCTGTTTTTTCTCGTGTTCCGGGTGCAGTCCGCCCTGTCACCGGGACCGCATACGGACTTTCTGTTCTTCTACTTCGACAGGGATTTCTTTCCGGGCCTGCTTCCCTGGATGCTGGTCTGGCTGTTCAACCTTCTCGCCCTGCGCTATCCTCAATTCCTGCGCTGGGAAGCCGGCTTCGACGCCCTGCTGCTCCTGGCCGTATTCTGGCCCCAGGGAAACTACCGGATCACCTTCTACCCCCATCCCTCCCTGCTGGCCTACGCCGTGTTCCTCTTCCTGATGCTTGCCATCACGCTGATGGTGCTGGTCAGGACCGGCGCTCAGATGCAGTCTCACAGGGCAGCGGTTCGCTCGGCGGCATCCTTTTTCTGGGTGTTCATCCCGCTTCTCCTGCTCGTGCTTCTGTTCGTGTTGGGACGCTACAACCAGGGCATGGTCCGCCAGGGCAGCGGTTTGATGAAGCCGACCCTGTTCCGATTCGATTTCTCCCAGTACGTCAGGCTGGAGAGTGAGATCGAGATGTCCGACGACCTGGTTCTGCTGCTGCGCAAGCAGGGACCCGCGGAGAGGATCCTTCTGCGCCGCTACATCCTCTCCGGTTACGACGGGAAGCGGGGTTTCTATCACATTCCAGCGGGGCAGAAGGGATGGAAGGATCTGCCGGTGACAGTGCCCGATTCCCCCGAGGATTTCCAGGATCCCGGCCATCTCTCCCGCCGGAAGGTCAGCCAGGAGTACTTCTTCGTCAACTTCGATCCCACTTCCCTGATCGGCATGAACTATCCGATCCGGGTGGCACCTCTGACCAACTGGAATTCTTCTTCCTTCCTGCGGATCTACCGGGTGATCTCGCAGGTCAGCGATGCGAGCCCGGAGGAGCTGGCCACCGCCGCTCATTCTCCGGCTTCGGCGCACCGTCTCACCCCGGAGGAGCTGGAAGTCTACACGGAGCACGGCGGCAATGAACGAATTCGGGAGCTGGCCGAAAAGATCGTCGGCCCCGCGGTGCCCGGCCAGCTGGATCAGCTGGGCCGGGTGCTGCGCATTCACGATTATCTGAAGAGCAACTACTACTATTCCCTGATGCCGGGACTGGCCGCCGACGGCGATCAGCTGTCGCACTTTCTCTACACGAGCAAGAAAGGCTACTGCTCCTACTTCGCCTTTTCGATGGCTCTGCTGTGCCGCAGCCTGGGAATACCGGCCCGGGTTGCGGTGGGCTTCTACGTGGATCCGGATACGGCGGTGCTGAACTTCTACGAGGTCCGCGCGTATCAGGCCCACGCCTGGGTGGAGGTCTACTTCGGCGAATACGGCTGGATCGAGTTCGACCCCTCTTCCCAGGTCATTGCCCCCGGAGAGGAGGACACGATCCGCTTCGGTTTCGACTTCGAGACTTTCGCCCGCCTGCTGGAGGAGATCCTCGAGAACCAGCACAGTCTGGAGGAGAGGTTGGCGGAACAGATCGAGGTGGAGCACAGGGTGCGCCTGCTGGGAGGGGAGCTGGTCCGGGGGCTGAAGATGGCAGCCCGCCTGTGGTATTTCCTCCTGCCTGCCCTCTATCTGTTGGTCATCGCGCTGCTGAAATCTCTTCCCCTGCTGCGGGCGCTGCTGGCGGCCAGCCGGCGGGTCAAAGTCAAGCAGCTGTTTGCCTCCACTCGCATTACGCTCGAGGGATTGGGATTGAGAGCCTCCGGCGAGCAGTCCGTGCTCGAATACGCGCAGCGGATCGAGGAAGGCCGGCCGCTTCGTTTTTCTCCCTGGGCGCGGGCCTATCTTCAGGCCGTTTTCGCTGAACGCTTCGAGCCCGACGATCTGAAGCGGGCAATGGAATGCCGCCGACAGTTCCTTTCTTCCCTGCATCGATGCTTCTCCCTGCCCCGCCGTATCCTGGGTTTTCTCAGTCCGGTCAGGCTGACAGGCGGGCGGATGCGATGAGTCTTCTGTTCTGTCTCCTGCTGCTTTTCTGCTCCCCCGCCGTGTGCCGGGCCCAGGAGAGCCCCGACTGGTACTATCAGCGAGCCCAGGAGGCGATCGATGCCGAAAACTACGAGACCGCCGTGCAGATCATCGAGGAGGGAAAACAGAGATACCCCCTCAGCGCCGAGCTGCCTCTGTTGCTGGCGGATCTGTACTACGATAAGGAGCTGTACAATCTGGCTCTGGAGGAGTACCTGGGCGCCGAGCAGATACAGGGAGAGGAGTACCTGACACTGGTTCAGATATCCCGCTGCTACGGAAAGCTGAACCAGGAGCAGGAATCGATCGCCACCCTGCAGCGGATCCTGGAATTGTATCCGGAGAGCGTTTCTTCCGCCGATGATCTGGGCTGGATGTACTTCAAGACTCACCAGCTCGAGAAGGGGGCCAGACTGCTGCTGGATGCCCTCGAGCGCTTCGGCCCGGACCGGGGTGTTTACATGACCCTGGGAACCCTCTATTCCGGCATGTACGACTATGAAAACTCGAAGAGGTTCTACCTCCATGCCATCGAAGACGCTCTGGAGCAGGAAGATTCCTACTTCGCCTCGGTTGCCTACTACAACCTCTCGCTCCTGGAGCACAGCTTCTATCACTACAACTCGGCTCTCCGTTATACCGAAGAATCCATCCTCCTGTCAGACCGTGCGCCGGGCCATCTGGCCAGGGGAGAGTTGTTCCAGTCCCGCCTGGATTTTGCCCGCGCCCTGTCGGAGTACCAGCAGGCGATGGTCAAGGACACCACACCGCTGAGCAAGGTGAACCTGGCGCTCCTGTACCGGAAGTTCGGAATGCTCGAGCTGGCCCGGCGCTACGCAGAGGAGGTACTGGATTCCCGGGACCGGACCTGGATGTACTACTACGGCACCGATGTGCAGCGCCATCTCAAGGACATACATGAAATCCTCGCAGACGCGTACGACGGCCTGGCTCGAAGCAGCCGGGCCGAGCCGCCCGACGGCGTCTTTCAGGCGGCGCGCCGGATGCTCCGCGCGATCGGGTACCGCCTGAAGGCCTGCTACCATCGTCAGAAGCTGCGCTCCTATTCACTGCGGGTCGGACGTTCCTACCTGCTCCAGGGCAACCATCTCGATGCCTACTGGGAGTTCTATCGGGGCAACGAGCGCTACCGGACGGTGGCTCTGAAGTACCTCGGGCTGGCCCGGGATCTGGAGGTGCAGGTTTCCCTGCACGCGGAGCTCTACTATCAACAGGAGGAGGGAAAGATCCGGGGCGATCGGGAATTGCTGGAACGCTCCATCGAAGGGATGGATCCGTTCTGGGAGCGGGAGGGAACCTGCGACTCTCTGCGTTATCTGATCCCTCTGCTCGACAAGGGCAGCTCCTCCCGCCGGCTGGCGTTGAACCGGCTCTACGAGCTGAATCCCGGAGGCCTGCTGCAGTACGGGTTCGCCCTGCCCCTGGCCGTCGGCCCGGTGGACGGCTCTGATAAAGTCCTGCGCCGGTCCGTGCGATTGCTGAGGCGATGCGGATCGGAGATCGCCCGGGCGGTGGATGAGCAGGAGGGATTTTTCTACCGGCTCGACCTGCAGCGCGAAGGTGTAGACCGTGTACGGGTCAGCCTCCGCGAGGGGGAGCTGGGCCGAACGATCTTCTCCGAAATCGTGACCCTGGCACCGGTGGCGGTACGCCGCCAGGCCGTTGCCCTCACCCGGTCTGTCATCCAGCAGATCTACACGGTCGGAAGGCGGTGAGACCGCCCGGGTGCACGGAACGGAGGGTAGGCTCTGCTGCAACCGCGCAGGCCGCTCTTCTCCGGAAAATAAATTTTTTTTCTTGACAAGAAAAGAAGCTGCTTTATAATGCTACTAACAAATAAAAGAATATTTATGCATCATTCACTCGCGAGGGGGAAAAAGTGAGCAGAAAAATCAAGATCGCAGCGCTTCAGCTTTCCGGTCCGACTCCGGTCGAGCCGGATACCTTTGCGCAGGACAAAGAGAAAATCGTGGAACGTCTGCTGAAGCTCGTGAAGGAGGCGGCCGCCCAGGGAGTGAACATTGCCTGCACCACCGAGCTGTGCCTGACTCCGTTTTTCTGCCGCCAGCTGATTCGAAACAACGACTATCTGTTCGACGCGCTGCCCTCTGCTCTGATCGATCCCCTCGTGAAAGAGGCCGGCAAGCACGACATGGCCCTCATCCTGGCTTACGGTGAACGGGATGGCATCAAGCGATACAACTCGGCTCTGGTGTTCGATACAGACGGCAGCGTCCTGGGTAAGTACAGGAAGGTCCATATTCCGGCTTATTTCCCCAGCAACCTTCCGGGGGGCACGGGAAGCTACGAACGACTGTATTTCACCCCCGGCGACCTGGGATTCCCCACCTTTGATATCAAGTCTCTGGAGGCCCGCGTAGCCGTGCAGATCTGCTACGATCGCATGTTCCCCGAAGGGTACCGAATCCTGGGATTGAAGGGCGCGGACATCGTGTTCAACCCCACCAACTACGCGACCTACGGACAGAAATACCGGATCGAGGTCTGGGGCAGGCTGGTCCAAAGTCGGGCATACGAGAACGGCATGTTCGTCTGCATTCCGAACAAGGCGGGTGTGGACGGGGACAGGGAAAACGTGGGTCGCTCCCTGGTGATCAGTCCCCGCGGGGACATCCTGAAAACAGGGTCCGGGGACAGGGAAGAGGTGGTGGCCCTGGAGATCGATCTGGAGGAGGCCGAGGAGGGCAGAAGGCGTATCCCCTATTGGCGTGACCGCAGACCCGACGCCTACGGGGAGCTGGTAAACTGAGGAAGCAGCGGGCTGATTCCGGCGGGAGGAGGCCCGGTTGAAAAAATTTCCATTAGGAGGTGCGGAATGTTTGGAACACCGTGGCCGACCTGGTTGGGCTGGTTTCTATCACCCATCCTGACCGTGGTCATGATCATCGTCGTCTGGTTGGTAGAAATTCGAAGAAACAGGAAAGTCGAAGACTAGGAAAGGAAGGAGGTTCGTCGCGATGGGCGGTCTAACTGCTACAAATTTGGTCATTCTCGTTCTCTATCTCATCCTCATGGCGGGAATCGGCATCTACTGCCGCCGCTATACCACTCAACTGGAGGGATTCTTCGTAGGATTCCGCAACCTTGGACCCTGGCTACTGGCGTTTACCTACTTCGCCACGTACTACAGCTCTTCGGTC
>JAFGQJ010000261.1 GCA_016935715.1 Spirochaetales bacterium | reverse complement strand
GCCAGGAAAACGAAGCCGCTGTTCTCCGTCAGATGGCGGAAAAAACCCGTATCCCGGGCAAGACCGAAGAGCAGCAGCCCGGCCTCTGTCTTCGTCGGGGTATCCGGGAACTCTTCGATCAGGCGCTGGATCAGATAGGTAACCGAAGGAGCCCGGGGAACCACCCAGCGAACGTCTCCGAAATGCTCGCCGGAGGCGTGATGGTCGACCACCAGGATCGGAAGCGGGCCGAGAGAAACCCCCATGGGCCCGATGCGGTCTGCGGTGGAGCAGTCCAGAATCACGCCGGCTGTGCTTCCCTCCAGATCAGAGTCTTTGATCCGCTTTCGAAAAAGCCGCTCGTAGCTCCTGATTTCCGGACGATCGAAAGGACCGTGGGAAAAAACGGACACCTGCTTTCCCCTCCGCCCGAGGAAACTGCCCAGAGCCAGCTGAGAGGCCACGCAATCCCCATCCGGTTCGATGTGCCCGAACAGCAGGTACCGGTCGTAGCGCTTGAGAAAATCGAGCACTTCCTCCGGAGGAGGAAAGGGTTCGGACACGGCCGGCTCCTCAGAAGTGCAGAAGCTCGAACTGGGGTTTCTTCCCCGAGACAACGGGCCTGCCGCCGGAGATATAGGCGTCTATTTCCGAACGCATTCCGAACTCCTCGAGATACAGACCCGGCTCGACGGAGAAGCAGGAGCCCTCCAGCAGCAGACGCGGGTCCGGAAACTCGACATTGTCCAGGTTGACGCCGAAACCGTGTACCTGCTCATCGATCCCGTGGCCGGTTCGGTGCCGCAGGTTCGCCGCGTACCCGCAGCGCTCGAGAAACAAACGAACCTCCTGATCCACCCGCTGCCCGGACACGCTGCGCCCTGCGGCCAGGGATCGGCCGATGAACTTCAGGGCGAGCTCGCGGGCCTCCACGACCGTTCGAAACACCGCCTCCGGTTCCTGCGCCACCCGCGTATCGAGCACCCCGACCCAGGAGATGTCGGCATAGATCGCGCCGGGGGTCTTTTCTCTGGCCCACAGGTCGAGCTGCAGCACCGCCCCGGACTGCAGAACCCCTCCCCGCCCGGCATCCGAGGATTCCGGACTGTAGTGGGGATCCGCCGAGTGCCGGCCCGCGGCTACTATCGGAGGAGAATCGGTCTCGAGATCCAGCTCCTCGAACATGCCCATGATCCAGCCCTGAACCGTGGTCTCCCATATCGGTTTATCCGAGCGCATCTGCCTTCGCAGCCGCTCCCATACCTCGGCCACGATGCCGTAGAGGTGGTCCGCCGCCCGTCGATGGCTGCCGATCCCCGCCCGGTCCAGCCCGCCCAGCACGCGCTGAATCAGCGCGGCGGCGGAGCTCAAGGTGAAACCGCAGTCCTCGAGCAGTCGTGCCGTGCCGTGATCCAGGAAGGAGACCGCCGGCAATTCCGGCGAGAAATTGCAGGCGACCCGCTGCACTCCGGCGGCCAATTCCCGCAGATTGGACAGATACTGCCGCCGCGATGCATACACCCGCTTGCTCCCGGGCAGGTGATCGAGGATCCTGCTCTCGATCACGTGAACCAGCTTTTCCGCGGATCCGTCCCGACGAAGCAGGTATACCCAGGGGCGGGAGTTCGTCGACCCCGCCGGAACCTCCAGAACACGGTCGGAGACGGGATCGTTATGGTGGAAATTGGAAAACAGCCATGCGTCGAGGTTTTCCTCTTGCATGGCCGTGGAAATCTGCTCGGTTTTCAGCATCCGGGACTAGAACTCGAGATCGAGCGTCTCGATCTCGAATTTGCTGCTGTCTCCGACCTGTCGCTTCAGCCGTCCCCAGGACAGGTGCTGGATGTTCTCGTGGGCGTAGATCTTTACGTGGTCGAACTCCCCGTCCCGGTAGAACACGGAGAAGTAGGGGTAAGCCTGGGTATCCCCCAGGATGAGCTGCGCCTTGCCCCCCGCCTTGAACCAGCCGTGGGGGACGTAGAACTCCCCGACCTCCATCGAGCTCTTCAGGTACAGGACCTTGTATCCCAGGGCGTGATTGAGGATTTTCATTATGCCGACAGTCTTGACGTAGACCCTGGGATCCTCTTCCTGGGCACCGGCGGCCAAAGCCCCCAGCAACAAAAAGCTCAAGCCGATGAGCAGTACAGTCCGTTTCATGATACCTCCAATCAGATCGCAATCCTCGATTGCAATGTCATATCTGCAATGTCATATCGTCGCCAGCATGACCGCCTTGATCGTGTGCTTTCGGTTCTCCGCCTCGTCCCAAACCCTGGAGGCGGCGCTTTCGATCACCTCGAAGGTGACCTCGTTGCCCTTGACGGCGGGCAGGCAGTGCATGAATATCGTCTCGCTCTTGCCCGTGGCGGCCATCATCTTCTCATCCACCTGGTAGGGACGAAGCGTCTCCAGACGCTCCCGGGATTTCTCCTCCTCGCCCATGGATACCCAGACATCGGTGTACAGCACGTCCGCGTCCTTGACGCCTTGCTTTGCATCCCCTGTTACCTCGATCTTCGAGCCGCTGCGCTGCGCGTACTCCCGGCACAGCTCCAGGGTCTGAGAATCCGGCTGCAGCCCATCCGGCGCCACCACGGTGTAGTCCGTGCCCATCTTGGAACAGCCGATGAGCAGGGAGCGGGCCACGTTGTTGCGTCCGTCCCCGAGAAACGCCAGTTTGATTCCCTTCAGGGTCCCGAACACCTCCTGGACCGTCATCAGGTCAGCCAGGATCTGGGTGGGATGGTACAGATCCGTGAGGCCGTTGTACACGGGTACCCCCGAATATTCCGCGAGGCTCTCCACCATTTCCTGCTTGAAGCCCCGGAACTGGATGGCGTCGAACATGCGGCCCAGCACCCTGGCGGTGTCCTCGATCGATTCCTTGGCTCCCAGCTGGATATCCGCCGAGGAGAGGAAAACCGGGTGGCCGCCCTCCTCACCGAAGGCGGTCTCGAAGGCGCAGCGCGTCCGGGTGGACCGTTTCTCGAACAGCAGGGCCAGGGTCTTGCCGACGAACCGCTGGTTGAGGTTTCCGGCCCGATGCTCGCGCTTTACCTGGTGGGACAGCTCCAGCAGCAAGGTGATCTCCTCCGGGGAGTAGTCTTTCAGGGTCAGGAGGGATCTTCCTTTCAAGTTGAACGCCATAGTTGCTCCTTTGTACTAATAATCGGGTTTATTTCCTGTAAACTCAAAGACTCAGGTATTTTTTGATCAGATCCATCAAATCGGGTTTTCCGATCTCCTTCAACTCATAGCCCACCTTGAGCATGGGTTTGTCGATCGAAATGATGCGCGTGAGATCGACGGGGGTGGCGATGATCACCAGGTCGCAGGGCACGTTGTCGATGGTCGCCTCCAGGTCCTTGATCTGCTGCCGTCCGTAGCCGACCGCGGGAAGAACGCAGCCGATATCCGGATAGGCCTCGTAGGTCCTGCGAATCAGTCCGCTGGTGAATTCCCTGGGATCCACGATCTCCGCGGCGCCGTATTTCCTGGCCGCGATTACCCCGGCCCCGTACTTCATCTCCCCGTGGGTGAGGGTGGGGCCGTCCTCCACGACCAGCACCCGCCTGCCGCCGATCCGCTCTCCCCCCTCGAGGGATATCGGGGAGGCCGCATTCACCACCGCCGCGGCGGGATTTACCCGGCGGATGTTGTCCCGCAGGGCGCTTACCGCCTCCGCCGAAGCCGTGTCGACCTTGTTGATGACCACCACGTCCGCCATGATCAGATTGACCCGTCCCGGGAAGTAGGACAGCTCGTGCCCGACCCGGTGGGGATCGGCCACGGTGATGTGGAGATCCGGCTTGTAGAAGGGGATGTCGTTGTTCCCTCCGTCCCAGAGGATCACATCCGCCTCGCCCTGGGCCTGCTCCAGGATCCGGCCGTAGTCCACCCCGGCATACACGGTGAAACCCAGCCGGATATGCGGCTCATACTCCTCCATCTCCTCGATCGTGCACCGTTGCCGCTCCATGTCCTCCAGGGTTTCGAAGCGCTGCACCGCCTGGGCGCTCAGATCTCCGTAGGGCATGGGATGGCGCACCACCACCGCCTTTTTCCCCAGCTCCCTGAGGTCCCGGGCAATCTTGCGAGTGGTCTGACTCTTTCCCGAACCGGTGCGCACAGCGCAGACGGCGATCACCGGCACCGCAGCGGCCAGCATGCTGTCCCGGGATCCGATCAGGCGGAAGTCCGCGCCCAGCGCAATGACCTGGGAGGCCTTCTCCATCACGTACTGGTGGGCCACGTCGGAGTAGGAAAACACGACCTCGTCGATGTGATCCTCTTCGATCAGCCCCGGAAGCTCCTTTTCCGGCAGAATGGGAATGCCCTGCGGGTAGCGGGGTCCGGAAAGCTCCGGCGGATAACGGCGTCCCTCGATGTCCGGGATCTGGGTTGCGGTGAAGGCGACCACCTCTATCTGTTCGTGTCCGCGGAACAGGACGTTGAAGTTGTGGAAATCCCGGCCCGCCGCTCCCATGATGACGATCCGTCTGCTCATAGCACCTGAAAAGCTACACCAAAGGCTTCGGGTGTGGCAAGCTCAACGGCG
>JAFGQJ010000260.1 GCA_016935715.1 Spirochaetales bacterium | reverse complement strand
GGCGCCCGAACCGGCCACGATGTAGACATCCCGGCTGCCGACCAGAATCCGGCTGAACACATCCCGGCCGAAGCGGTCGGTACCGAGCAGATGCTCCCTGGAGGGAGGTTGGAAACGCTCCGAAATATTCTGATCGGTGTACCCGTAGGGAGCAACCCAGGGCCCGATGAAGGCCATGAGCAGGAAAAACCCGACGATGAAGAAGCCGATCAGGGTGGCGGGGTAGCGCCTGAGACGAAGCCACCTGGCGACCAGGCGGCTGCGTTTTTTCTCTTTTTTGATCTCAGTTTCGGCCACTTCGTTGGAAAAGGATCCCCTCCCGCAGAACGTGGTGAACCCGGTTCCCCCGCCGCGGGAGGGGCACAATGCAACCTCGATCAGTCCTCGAAGTACAAGACGCCGTAGTCTACGTGCGTAGGGAAGAAGCTGGTGGGCTTGATCCCCTTGAGCTTGCTGCCGGCGCCGAACAGATTGTTTGTGAAGTAGGCCACGATAAGGGGTCCGCGGTCCATGAAGATCCTCTGGATCTTCGCGTAGATCTCAGCCCGTTTCCCGGTGTCCAGCTCCACGGCGGCCTGGGCGGCCAGCTGGTCGAGCTCAGGATCGCAGTAGTGGCTCTCGTTCCAATTGGCCTCACAGGTGTAGGCCAGGTCGAGGTAGCTCTGGGGTGTTGCGCGGGAGCCCCAGTCGGTCATGGCAAAGTCCGCCTCCAGCCACAGGTTATCCGCGCCGTAGTACACGTCCGGCGGAACCAGCTGGATGTCGATGGTGATCCCCGCCTCGGCCATCTGTTCCTTCATGATCGTGGCCATGGCCGGCATGGCGGAGCTGTTCTGGGTGGTCAGCGTAACGGTGATGCCGTCGGCATAACCTGCTTCGGCCAGCAGGCGCCTGGCCTTGGCCACATCCCGTTTCGGTTCCGGTACATCGAGGTAGTAGTCCCCGTATCCGGGACCGAAAGGCGTATCCCGTCCGGTCACGCCCAGCCCTTCGAAGGCACCCTCCAGGATTTCTCCCCGGTCCACGGCGGCCCGGAAAGCCTGGCGTACGCGGACATCGCTGAACGGCTCGCGGTCGCTGCGCATGCGGATGGCGTAGTGGAAATTCGAGGGCTTCTGATACACCACGGTGTTCGGATCATCTTCGACGGCCTGCACGTACTCCGAGGGGAGGTAGATCAGGTAATCCACCTGGCCGCCCCGCAGGGCCTCCACCTGGGCGGAGGGTTCGGAGAGAAACAGGTATTCGATGCCGTCCAGATAGGGCAGCTGATTGCCTTCGGCGTCCTTGCGCCAGTAATTTGGATTGCGCTTGAAGGTGATGCGATCCTCGGGAAGGTAGCTCTCGTACATGAACTTGCCTGTAAAGATGTGCTCCGTGTTGAAATCCTTGATGCCGCTCCAGCACACGATGGACTGATATTCTCCCAGCTGGAACAGGAAGTCCGGATTCTGCTGCTTCAGCGTGAATACCACGGTATAGGTGCCGGTGGCTTTGATGTCGGTGATGTTCCCATAGAGGCTTGCCGTCGCCGCGCCGATATCGGGATCGCGAAGACGGTCGAAGGTGAACTTCACGTCCTTGGAGGTCATCTCCTCGCCGTTGTGGAACATCACACCCCTGCGCAGGGTGAAGGTCCAGGTCAGCCCGTCGGCGCTGACGTCCCACTTCTCGGCCAGGCTGCGGCTCGGATCTATGGACAGATCCTCGTCCACGTAGGCCAGGTAATCTCCCCAGATACCGCAGATCTCACCGGCGGTGATATCCTGGGCGAAACCCGGATCCAGGGTCGACGGAGCGAAATAAGCCCGGGTCATCGTACCCCCGTATTTGCCCTCTTTTTCGGGTTCCGCTGGTCCCTCCCCCTGTCCGCCGCCGGCCCAGATCAGGCCGATCGTGCAGAACAGGAGCGCCAGCATCAGAATCGTCCTTTTCATATCGAGCCTCCTTGTAGATAACGACAAATCCGGCCTCACCATGTGAGGCCGAGAGCAGCCTACAGTATAGGAGGGATAAAAACCGCTGTCAAACGAATCCGCTCCGAAAACGGAGAGCCGCGTCAGGGAAGAAGTTTCCGCCTGCGCAGATCCTCGGCCACATCCTGAAGACCGCAGCGCTTCAGCTCCTCGCCGGTCGGGATGCCGGTATCGGGATCACAGCCCCGGATCGCATACCACTCATCCAGGATGCGGTCGTACTTTTCCCGGTCCAGCGGGATCTGGTCCTCCGTGTAGAGAGGATGGGGCTCGCCGTGTTTTTTTTCCCACCAGAGGTAGAAGGGATAGTCATCGAGTCGGCGCATCCCCGCACGGGCGTTGTAGCAGCGCTCCAGGGCGATCACCCGCCGAACCGCGGCCTGAAGCTCTTCCTCGCCGTACTCCCGGCCTGCAGCGGCAGAGAGGAAATCTCTCCACTCGGGGAAATAGATACCGGTCACCGGATGGTTGTAGCGCGTCGCGAACTTGCAGGTGCCCATCATGTCCGCCAGCACCATCATCTGCTCGAACTCGCACTCGGCCTCTACGATCCTGGGATGATAATCCCAGGCATTCCTGGCGAAGATGTCCGCATCGTTGTAGCGCTCCCTGCCCAGACGGGTGAGCAGCTGCTCGGTGATTCCGAACTCGGTGCGCAGATTCGGGGTGAGGATGCTCATTCCCCCCATCAGATGGTCGTAGCCGCGGGAGTTGACGTTCAACGACATCGTGTACACCAGGGTGATGCCGAT
>JAFGQJ010000004.1 GCA_016935715.1 Spirochaetales bacterium | reverse complement strand
CCTGGGATCGGCTTTCCGAGAGCGAAAAGAGCTACTGGAAGCTGCTGTTTCGCTGGGTAGGCTACGACACCGAGGATCCATACCTGACGGTGAACGAGTACCAGGCGTACCTGTTTCAACAGCCGCGGGAGGGGGTGCGCTACTACTTCTCGGTCCTCACCCCCTCCCGCCTGGTCTCCAGCTACCCCGCCGAGGCCGGCTGGATCGGGGAGCTGGTCCGCAGCGACCCGGAAAGGTTCACACGGGCGTTCGATCACCTGGAGAAGGCATTGGTGATGAGCTCCGGGGTGGAGGGAGGCAGGGTGATCGAGCTGGAGCTCGCCGAAAACAAATAATTTCCCCTCTTTCTGGCCCCGTTCTATTGATCATCGGTTCGCACCCGTATTACCCTTTTAAGTAATCGACACGCCTGCGACACGGTAGTCGTTGCTCCGATACAACCTTTTCTGCCCATGCAGGATGTTTTCCAGGTCCGCCTGTCGAGTCTTTGGGGAGGGGAAAAGTGAAAATCAGCCGACGCTTCACTCGTGCGGGCGCCAGCCCGTATCAGGGGATCACCTTCGAGAAACGTTCCTCGGAGATACGCAACCCCGACGGGAAGCTCATCTTCAGTCAGCAGGGCGTCCAGGTGCCTTCCTCCTGGTCCCAGATTGCGACGGATATCCTTGCCCAGAAGTACTTTCGCAAAACCGGTGTGCCTGGGAAGATCGACAAGAGCGGCGCAGAGACCGACGCCCGCCAGGTTTTCCATCGCCTGGCCCATACCTGGACCGACTGGGGAAAGCGCTACGGCTACTTCGACAGCGAGGAGGACGCCCGGAGCTTCTACGACGAGCTTTCCTACATGCTGGCGCGGCAGATGGCCGCGCCCAACTCGCCCCAGTGGTTCAACACGGGGCTGTACGCCGTGTACGGTATCAAAGGCCCCCCCCAGGGCCACCACTTCGTGGATCCGGAAAGCGGGGAGCTCAGACAGGCGAACAGCGCCTACGAACGCCCCCAGCCCCACGCGTGCCAGCCTTATCACGCACCGGTATCCACTCCGTTCGGGCCGGTTCCCATCGGTAAAATAGTAGAGAGAGGACTAACGGGTATCGAAGTTTTTGACGGAACTGAAGACGGCCACGGAACCACCAGGGTGGTTGCCGTTGCTGAGAATGGGGTGAAGCCTGTATTTCGAGTAGTCCTCAAGAACGGCTCTACTCTGGAAGCTACCCCGGACCATCTGGTGTTTGCTGCTGCCGAACGCCGAACACTGGGAAGATGGCTGCCGGTTGAGGAGCTCGAGCCCGGTATGTATCTTCGGCTCTCGACAGCTACGGACACGCAGGATGCCGAGCTTCAGACATCGCGACGGATCGACGAAGCGGCTCTGGTCGGATGGCTACACGGCGATGGTTTTGTCGGCCAGTACGCTTCCGGCGGCAATCGGAGCCTGACCGTAGAATTCATAACTGTCAACGACCAAGAGTTCCAATATGTTCTGGAAAGAGTCGAGCGGGTATTTCATGGAGTACATTATCACGTACGGAACGTGAAAGCTGAAAATGATAATCTCGATATCCGACGGATCAGACTGTATGGAGAACCACTCCGAGAGTTCATAAACCAATATTCTCTGCTCGATGGTACTGATGAGCGGAGCATACCAGATGCCGTTCTCAGCGGAGGAAGAACCGTCCAAAGGGCATATCTGCGTTCGTTATTCCAGGCAGATGGCACAGTAAGACTTCGAAAACGAAAAACCCGCACATCCGATGTAGTACTGACAAATACCTCTCCCGGATTGATACGAGACGTCCTGTCTCTTCTCCTGATTCTTGGTGTCTATGCCCGGGTAAATGCATGCCGAGAAAGAAGAGCAAATCGCAGGGCCTCTTATCAGGTATCGATCGGATACGCGCAATCACGTCGTAGCTTTCAGGAGTTGATTGGATTTGTTTCTAATGACAAGCAAGAAAAGTTACAAGTTGCTTGTTCAGTTGACTTTCCAGGTAAGGAGGTCCCTTCGATCCGGGAAGAACCCGTTCAACGTATCGAGTTCCTCGGTCTCATGAAAGTCTATGATATCCAGACCGAGAGCGGGCAGTACCTGTCCAACAACATCCTTGTTCACAACTGCTTCATCATCTCGGTCAACGACGACCTGGTGAATCCGGGGGGGATCATGGACCTGGTCACCAGCGAGGCCCGGCTGTTCAAATACGGATCCGGCACCGGGACCAACTACTCCAAGCTGCGGGCCAAGCAGGAGCCGTTGAGCGGCGGCGGCATCTCCTCGGGACTGTTGTCCTTCCTCAAGGTGGGCGATCGTTCCGCCTCCGCCATCAAGAGCGGAGGCACCACCCGCCGCGCAGCCCGCATGGTAACCCTGGACGCGGATCACCCCGACGTGCAGGAGTACATCAACTGGAAGGTGGCGGAAGAACAGAAGGTCGTTTCCATGGTGATCGGCAGCAGGGTGCTGAAGAAGCATACCCGGCTGATCGAGCAGGCGGTGAGCGCTGTCTGTAAGGGGGAAGGGGACGGCCCGGAGGGGGCCGCCGGTGCGACGGCTTCGGGAGAAAAGACTGCCGACGATGCGGCCCTGGACCCGGAGCGTAACCCACGTCTGCGGGATGCCATCCGCGCAGCCCTGGCGGAGGAGGTTCCCCCCGGCTACATCTACCGCATCCTCCAGCTCCTTTCCCAGGGGGTGCGGGGTCTCGACTTCGAGGAATACACCACCGAATGGGACGAGGAGGCGTACAACACGGTCAGCGGCCAGTCCTCCAACAACTCGGTCCGTCTGACCTCCGCGTTCATGAAAGCGGTGATCGACGGCGGTCCCTGGGTCCTGACCGGGCGCGTCGACCCCTCGGTGAAGATCGAGCTCGAAGCCCGCAGGATCTGGGATCAGATCGCCTACGCGGCCTGGAACTGCGCCGATCCGGGAATCCAGTTCCACTCGACCATCAACGAATGGCACACCTGTCCGGCCGACGGAGAGATCCAGGCCTCCAACCCGTGCTCGGAGTACATGTTCCTGGACGACACGGCCTGCAACCTGGCTTCCCTCAACCTGATGCGCTTCTACGACGATAAGAGCGGCCGCTTCGACGTGGACGGCCTGCTGCACGCGATCCACATCTGGACGATCGTCCTGGAGATCAGTGTACTGATGGCCCAGTTCCCGACCGCGGAGATCGCCAGGAAGAGCTACCTGTTCCGTACCCTGGGGCTGGGATACGCCAACCTGGGCAGCCTGCTCATGGTGATGGGCATTCCCTACGACAGCGAACAGGGGCGAAGCATCGCCGCCTGCCTGACCGCCCTGCTGAGCGGACAGGCCTACCTGACCTCGGCCCAACTGGCCGAGCAGCTCGGGCCCTTTCCCCGCTTCGAGGCGAACCGGGAGGCGATGCTGCGGGTGATCCGCAATCATCGACGGGTCATCCACTGCGCCCCGGAAGATGAGTACGAGGGGCTGAGCGTTTTCCCCAAAGCTCTGGACGCCGGCTCCTGCCCCCCCGACATGCTGGCCGCGGCCCGCCGCGTCTGGGACCAGGCGCTGGAGATGGGCGAGCGCCACGGCTACCGCAACGCCCAGGTCACCGCCATCGCTCCGACCGGCACCATCGGTCTGGTCATGGACTGCGACACGACGGGGGTGGAACCGGATTTCGCCCTGGTCAAGTTCAAGAAGCTGGCCGGGGGCGGCTATTTCAAGATCATCAACACATCGATTCCCCCGGCGCTGGAGCGCCTGGGCTACGATCAGAAGCAGATCGAGGATATCGGCGCCTACTGCCTGGGCAGGAGAACGCTGAAAGGTTCTCCCGCGGTCTCCTGGAGCGACCTGAAGGCCAGGGGTTTCAGCGAGGCGGTGTTGAAGCGCATCGACGGTGCGCTGGCAGGCGCCTTCTCCATCCATTCCGCCTTCACCCCCGCCGTGGTGGGGGAGAAGTTCCTGGAGGAGAAGCTCGGTCTGGATGCCGAAAACTGCAACAGGCCCGGATTCCAGCTGCTTCGGCATCTTGGCTTCAGCCCGCAGGAGATCGAGCAGGCCGACCGCTACGCCTGCGGAACAATGACCGTCGAGGGAGCTCCTCATCTCAAGCCCGAGCACTACCCTGTGTTCGACACGGCCAGCAAGGTGGGCCGCATCGGAACCCGTTTCATCCCCTGGAAGGCACACATCGAGATGATGGCGGCGGTTCAGCCCTTCGTCTCGGGGGCGATCTCCAAAACGGTGAACATGCCGAACACGGTGAGCGTGGAGGACATCAAGGGGGCTTACTTTTTGTCCTGGAAGAGGATGCTCAAGGCAATCGCCATCTACCGGGACGGGTCCAAGCTCAGCCAGCCCCTGTCCTCCCTGAGCGCCTCCGGGGAGCGGTTGGCCGAGCAGATTCTGGCTCTGCAGCGCCGCGCTTCCGCTGTAGGGGCCGACCTCACCCATGAAGGCCGGGAGATGGCGGGCGGCGCTGATGAGGCACAAAAGCGGGGAGGGCGGGAGGCCCAGCGACCGGAGGCGCCGCAGCAGGCGCCAGCCGCGGCACAGCCGGCGGCGACCCCTTCCTCCCCCCACCACGAACGCAGGTCCCTGCCCAGCCGCCGCAGCGGCTACACCCAGAAGGCCAAGATCGGGGGACACAGTCTGTTCCTGCGCACGGGGGAGTACCCGGACGGCAGCCTGGGGGAGATCTTCCTGGACATGCACCGTGAAGGAGCCGCCTTCCGCAGCCTGCTCAACAGCTTCGCCATTGCCGTGTCTCTGGGGCTCCAGTACGGGGTTCCGTTGGAAGAGTACGTGGATGCATTCGTGTTCACCCGTTTCGAGCCCAACGGCATCGTCCAGGGACACGACAACATCAAGATCACCACATCGGTGCTGGATTTCATCTTCCGCGATCTGGCCCTGGCCTACCTGAAGCGGACAGACCTGGTGCAGGTCAAGCCGGATGACCTGATCGCCACCGGCACCAACGGCCACCGGGAGGAGGAGCTCGATCAGGCCGGTGACAACGGCAGCGAGACCCTGCAGGAGCAGCAGGGAGAGAAGGGGCAGAAGAACGGGGCAGCGGCAGGCGGAAACGGAAGCTCGGAATCGAAGCGTCCGCGGAGTGTTCCCGTGAAAGCGGGGAGCGGAGCCGGGGGGGTGAAGCCAGCCGGGGACGCCCGGTCCGCAGGCGAAGCAGCCGGAGCAGTTGAAGCCGATGCCGCCGACAGCGCGGCCGTGGCCTGGGAGACGGCCCGCATGCAGGGCTATGAAGGAGATCCCTGCCCGGTCTGCGGTCATTTTACCCTGGTGCGGAACGGTACCTGCCTGAAATGCCTGACCTGCGG
>JAFGQJ010000259.1 GCA_016935715.1 Spirochaetales bacterium | reverse complement strand
CTTGCTCCGTGAAAGCGTACGGAGGGTAGCGCCGTCCGCCCCAACTTGAGGTCACAGATTGTGACCTCAAGTCATCGAACTCCCGCTTCGTCAGTTGGAACATGAAGTCGCTCGGGAACCGTTCGATGTTACGCTTGACCGCCTGGACCAGGACTTTCGTCTCGACCTCATAGAGCGAAGCCAGATCCGCATCGAGTATCGCCTTCTCTCCACGGATAAGGAGTATGCGCGACAGGATGCGTTCGGGAGGGACGCTCATATGTTCACCCGCCATATCCCAGCTCCTTCATGTTGGCGGCGATGGCCGCACCCAGCTTCGCCGCCTCGGCTTGCTGGTCGCGCAGGCTGGCCACGAGCCGCTTCATCTTCTGCTTGAACGGCTCGGCGTCCTCCTCCTGCGCCGCAGCGCCGACGTAACGGCCTGGGGTGAGCACGTGGCCGTGCTTCCGGATCTCCTCCAGTGTTGCGCTCTTGCAGAAGTCCGGCACGTCGGCGTATTCGCCCGCCGCCCTCTCGCCGCGCCAGGCGTGGTAGGCGCCGGCGATGCGGGCAATGTCCTCGCCGGTTAGCTCCCGGTGGGTGCGGTCCACCATGCTCCCCAGCTTGCGGGCGTCGATGAAGAGCACCTGACCGCGACGGTCTCGGAACGTGCCGTCTTTGCGGTCGCGTGCGAGAAACCACAGGCACGCGGGAATCTGGACCGAGTAGAAGAGCTTGTCCGGCAGCGCCACCATGCAGTCAACCAGGTCCGCCTCGGTCAGGTTCTTGCGGATCTCCCCCTCGCCGGACTGGTTGGAGGACATCGACCCGTTGGCCAGCACGAAACCGGCCACTCCCGCCGGCGCCAGGTTATGCACGATGTGCTGGACCCAGGCGAAGTTGGCGTTGCCGGTGGGAGGGACGCCGTATTTCCACCGCTTGTCCTGGCGCAGGCGCTCGCCGCCCCAGTCGGAGACGTTGAAGGGTGGATTGGCGAGGATGAAGTCCGCTTTGAGGTCGGGATGCCGGTCGTTGTGGAAGGTGTCGCCGTGGGCGATCAGGCCATCGATGCCGCGGATGGCCAGGTTCATCTTGGCCAGCCGCCACGTGGTGTAGTTGGACTCCTGGCCGAAGACCACGATGTCGGCCCGGGCCGTGCCTGCGTTGCCGTTCCCGGTGGCGTGGGCGCGGATGAACTCCACCGACTGCACGAACATCCCCGAGGAGCCGCAGCAGGGGTCATACACGCGGCCCCGATAGGGCTCGAGCATCTCGACCAGGAGCCTGACCACGCAGCGCGGCGTATAGAACTCGCCGCCCTTCTTGCCTTCGGCGCTCGCGAACTGCGAGAGTAAGTACCCGTAGACCCGTCCGAGCACGTCCTTGGCGCGGGCCTCCTGGTCGCCCACTCGGATGTTGCTGATCAGATCGATGAGCCTGCCGAACCGCTCCTTGTCGAGGGCCGGGCGGGCGTAGTCCTTGGCCAGGACGCCCTTGAGGGTCGGGTTGTCCCGCTCGATGCCGGCCATGGCGTCGTCCATCTGCCAGAGCTGCGCTTCGTAGTCGATCGTCGCTCCGTCGTTCTTCTGTTTCGCCATCGCCACCCTCGTGTCCTTCACTCCACCCGGAAGTAGCGCCGCTTCGGGTCCTGCGGCCCCGTCCCGACCTCGCGGACGAGCCCGCTGCCGACCAGTCGGGCGAGCCGCGTGCGCGTGGCGCGCGGGCTCAGGCCGATCCTCCTCGCGATCTCGCTGGTCAGCAGGCCTTCGCCGCGGGCCAGCGCGTCCATGATAGCCTGATCGGTTTCATCTAGGGCCGGAGTGCCTACCCGCTCGGTAAAGATCGTAACGCGAAAGCGTGTCGCGATCTCCTCGAGCAGGGGAGGCGCCAGCCCCATTTCGCGGCAGGCTGCGCTCATGCGCTGCACGCCGCTGCCCCACTGTTCGATCAGGCCGAGGAGGTGGAAGACGCGTCCGATCACACGGTTCCGGAGCTTGGAGATGCCACGATGCAGGTCTTCGATCGTGAGCCCAAAAGGCAGAAGCCCCGGGTTCTCCACCTCCAGGCGGTCGTCGAAAATAGAGACACGAATGGGGGCGCCCCGCTGGGCGTAGTCGGTGTGTGTCACCGCGTTGATCACCGCCTCCCGCACGGCCACCGGCGGCAGATTCCAGCGTTCCTGACGGCGGACCTGGCCGATTTCGGCTCCGTGCGTGGAGTGCTTCTCGACGAAGGCGATCGCCGCTTCGATGGCCTGAACAGGGTAGAACCGGATCTCGGTGCCATCCACGATCCGGCTCTTGTCGGCGCCCCGAAACCGTCCCGCCTGGATCCAGGCGTCCGGGAAGTGCCGATCGCGTTCCCGCCCGAACAGTAGTATCCCGCCCACGGTGGGCACCTTCCGTCCCTGGTGGTCAGCCAGGAGTCGCAGGGTCTCGAGGTCGCTGCGGGTCAGCTTGCGTACTGTGGCGAAAGACTCGGAAGCGGCTCGGAAGTCCAGGGCTTCCGAGTCCAGGTGCGGCATCGGCTGCTCGTCGAGAGCCTCGCCTTGGCTGAAGCGGTGAAGCTCTTCGATCATCTCGAGGTCAGCACGCCTGTTGGTCGAACCCACCCGCACGTAGACGCCCTCCTGAGGCCCCTCCCGCTTGAGGTAGTGCGGCCGCGTCGAGCTCGGGTAGATCTGCACAGCCAGGGTCAGCGCGCGGCGCCAGGGCAGGATCTCGATCTCCGGCACGAGGCGGGGAGCGACCTGATCGCTGATCAGGTTGGCCAGCCGTTCCTCCAGATCGAGCGGCTGGGTCACACCACGGACATGGCCGCTCTTGTTCTCCACGCCGACCAGCAGGGTGCCCCCTGCCGTGTTCGCAAATGCCACGATCGTCTTCAGCGCCCCGTCGGGGCTGGACAGGTCACGTTTGAACTCGAGGGTCTTGCCCTCCGGCCGTTTCAGCAGCGCCAGGAGGTCCATTTACTAGGAATTATACTCGGAAGTGGCACCATGGGTCAAGCTTCCGAGCTCGGAGTTACCAAGTCTAAGCGGGGTCAGCAGTCTTCTCAGAAGGCGGATAGGGCGAGCCTGAGGGGTCCGGCGCGGGCGGGCGAGCTTGCCTGAGACCGGGAGGTGGGAGGGGCCGTCGCAGGGTTGTTCCAGCACCGCCTCGGTGTCTCATGACGGAGGGCTTGGGAGACACACCGTACCACCTCACGATTCTGATGCGAGAGCTCCTCCAGTACCGTACCCCCCGCGTGCGCGACACCTGAGGCGTCAGGGAGCGGTGGATCCGCAGTTTTCTTGCCCGGATGACGGGAATGAGGCCGGCAGGGGTTTCCCAGGGGCTTCGGTTTTGCTATCGTGTAGCCATGCCCGACATTCCGCAAGCGCCTCCTTTGAGAGAGCGGCTCGTCGCTCGCCTGCCTTTTTTCTACGGCTGGGTCGTGCTCGGCGCCGGCACCCTCGGCGTGATCATGAGCATCCCCGGCCAGACCGTCGGGGTCTCCGTGTTTACGGATTTTCTTCTGGAAGCCCTGGGCCTGGAACGTCTTCAGCTCAGCCTTGCCTACCTGCTGGGCACCCTCGGCAGCGCCGCTCTGTTGTCCTTCGCCGGGAGGCTCTATGATCGCTGGGGCGCCAGGATCCTCGGGACCGCGGCGGCCGTGATCCTGGGAGCCGTGCTGCTGAACCTGTCCGCGGTCGGTACAGGTGCGAGGGGCCTGGGAGCCCTTGCAGCCATCACCGTCTCCTTCTTCGCCCTGCGCTTCGCCGGACAGGGGGTGCTGACCATGGTCTCCCGCAACATGGTGATGAAATGGTTCGATCGGCGGCGCGGGCTGGCCAACGGCTTCCTGGGGGTGGCCACTTCCTTCGGTTTCTCCTACGCGCCGAGGCTGCTGGACGGGTTCATCGGGAGCTGGGGGTGGCGGGGGGCGTACAGGATGCTGGCCGCGATCTGTGCTGTTTTTACCGGCTTCGTCCTGCTCGTTTACCGGGAGGAGCCGGCCCGCTACGGCCTGATCCCCGACGGAAAGCTGCACACGCCGCAGCCAAAGGCTTCCAGGATCAGGGCTCATCCGCAACGGGACCTCACCCGCGCCGAAGCCCTGCGGACCCGGGTCTTCTGGATCTTCACGCTGACCCTATCCCTGTCGGGGCTGGTAACGACAGCCTTCACCTTTCACGTGATCTCGATCTTCGAGCTCTCCGGCCTCCCACGGGAGCAGGCCGTAGGCATCTTTCTGCCCGCCTCCGTGGTGGCTGTCACCCTCCAGATGCTGGGCAGCTATCTGAGCGACTTCGTGAAGCTCAAGTATTTCTGTCTGTTACAGCTGGCGGGACTGATGCTGGGCTCTGCAGGCCTGTTCTTCCTGGGACCGGGATGGCCGGCGTTACTGATAATCCTGGGCCATGGCATAATCTCGGCGATGTTCAGCATCAACGTGGCCATAGCCTGGCCTCGTTATTTCGGGCTTTCCCACCTGGGGGCTGTCACCGGATATGCCATGGCCTGGATGACGGCCGGCAGTGCCGCCGGCCCGTACGTATTCAGCCTGCTGTTGAAGCTGGGTCACGGATATGCCTCCGGCGCGGTCTTTTCCTTCGCAGCGGCGGCCGGCCTGTTCGCGTTCGCTCTGCTGGGCTACGACCGCGACTACTGATCGGCAGGATCGTCGCTGCCTGGTGATCAGCGTCCCCCTGCGGCCTGCCACTGCGGCAGCCCGGTCCGGCCTTCGCTTCCGTCCAGCTCGGAGGTGAAGTGGAAGTCCACCTCAGGGTAGCGCTCCATCACGCCGCGAAGGCTCCACTCCGACTCGGCCAGGTATACCAGTTTCCCCTCCCTGTCGGTGGCGATCTCCGCTTCGTTGAAGCGCCTGAAGCGGGTGATAGCGGCGGGTTCCCGAGAGGTGATCCAGCAGGCCCGGGCATAGGGCAGCGTCTCCATCCTGCAGGCGGCGCCGTATTCGTGGACCAGGCGGTGCTGGATGATGTCGAACTGCAGCGCCCCCACGGCACCCACGATCCTGCGCCGACCGCTGTTCTGGACGAACAGCTGGGCCACACCCTCCTCCGTCAGCTGCCGGATACCGCTGTCCAGCTGCTTGTGGCGCAGGGGATCGGTATTGACCACCTCTTTGAACAGCTCCGGGGAGAAATTGGGGATGCCGTGGAACGTGAGCTCCTCTCCCTCGGTCAGCGTATCGCCGATCTTGAAATCCCCGCGGTCGTACAGGCCGATCACGTCGCCCGGGTAGGCCTCCTCGACCATGTTCTTCTCCCGAGCCATGAAGCTGTAGGCCGTGGAGAAGCGCACGTGCTTGCCCAGGCGCACGTGGCGGAAGGGTTTGTAGCGCTGGAAGCGGCCGGAGCATACCCGCAGAAAGGCGATACGGTCGCGGTGGCGGGGGTCGAGATTGGCGTGGATCTTGAACACGAATCCGCTGAAATGTTCCTCGTGGGGGGCGACCCGGCGTTTGTCGGCCTTCCGCTCCACCGGCGGCGGGGCAATGCGCAGGAAGGTCTCCAGCAGCTCCCGCACCCCGAAGTTGTTGAGGGCGCTGCCGAAGAACACCGGGGCCACCCGCCCGGCCAGGTACTCGGCGGGAGAGAACGGTTCGTAGACGCCTTCGATCAGCTCTACGGCCTCCCGCAGTCTTGTCGCCTCCCGGCCGAGTGCCGTATCAAGGAGCGGATCATCCAGGTTTTCGAACAGCCGGCGCTCCCGCTCCACGACGGTCTTGCCCGGATGAAAGAGGTAGAGATTCCGATCGTGAAGGTTGTATACGCCCTTGAAGTCGCTTCCACTGCCGACCGGCCAGGACAGGGGTCGCACCTTGATGTTCAGCTTGTTGTCCAGCTCGTCGATCAGCTCCAGGGGCCGCTTGCCCTCCCGGTCCAGCTTATTGATGAACACGATCACCGGAGTGCGGCGCAGACGGCAGACCTTCATTAGCTTCTCTGTCTGCTCCTCCACACCCTTCACGCTGTCCACAACCAGGATGACGCTGTCCACCGCGGTCAGGGTGCGGTAGGTGTCCTCGGCGAAGTCCTTGTGGCCCGGGGTATCCAGAATGTTGATCAGTCGGCCGCCGTACTCGAAGCTCATGACAGCAGTGGAAACCGAGATGCCCCGCTGGCGCTCGATCTCCATGAAGTCCGAGGTGGTGGTACGCCGGATCTTGTTGGATTTCACCGCCCCGGCCTGGCGGATGCCGCCGCCGAACAGCAGCAGCTTCTCGGTCAGGGTGGTCTTCCCTGCGTCGGGATGACTGATTATGGCGAAAGTGCGTCGCCTTTGAATCTCTCCATTCAGGCTCATACTCTTGTTTCCTGCCTCTGTGAACTCCGATCCGTATCGGCCCGATCCACATCAATCCATCGGCAGGCGCTGCTTCCCGTCTGCGGTAAATCATCGCGAAGGCGCGTCGTTTTGCCGATGAATCCGGGTGACTGTGGAAAAACAGAGGATGGTTCTCAGATCGGAGCGGGCTTCATGCCGGGTAAATATAACGGAAAAATGCGCAGAAAGACAAGCGCCGGACGCTCGCTGCATGAAATTTCAATAGGGGATTGCCGGTTATGGTATTGCCAACCGGATCTTGACAAGGCAGGCCGGGATTTGCTATTTTCCACATAGCGGCCCGGATGGTGAAATTGGTAGACACGCTAGGTTCAGGGTCTAGTGGGGGTTCCCCCGTGGAGGTTCAAGTCCTCTTCCGGGCAGACAGGCGGCAAGGATCGGTATCGTTGGAGGTACCGATCCTTTGTTTTTTCGATTTGAGACGATCGGGGGAACACACTTTTTTTCGTTCTAGATAGAAATCCACGGGGAATCCGGGCTAATATTTCTTCCATCAAACGATGCGACGATCTCTCACCATAACCCTGCTCCTGCTCACTCTCCTTCTGGACGGCTGCTCGAGCGGCGGCCCGGTCAGGGAGCCTGCAGCCGAACAGCCGGAAGCCGGGCGTGAAGCTCCCGAGACGAGCCTGCCGGCCCCGCATGAGGTGCAAGCCGCGGAGGTGAGGCCTGCGGAGGAGCCAACCCCACCGGAGATCGGTTACCATGAAGCCGTGCGCCAGATATCCAGGTTGTATCCCTCAGAACTGCAGCCGCTGATCCTGAGGGGGCGCATCCCGATCATCCTTCACGACCTGGATAACGATCATCATCCGGAGGGTTTGTCCCCGGGCGTCCCGGCACAGGGGATCGATTCCACGAAGATGATCCGGCTGGGTGATTCCGCGCGTCTGTTCCAGGAGGATAACGAGCCGGTGGCTTTCTCACTGCTCGTTTTTGCCAATAACCGGGGCAATTTCAGACGCCTCACTGTCCTGGACCTCGGCGAGCACGTGGTCTTCGAAAACCTCCGGTCCACGGCTCTTTATGCCGATCGACTCCTTCCGGTGATCATCACCGTTTCGTTCCAAAGCGTTGAGGGACGGGAGGCGGAGCTGCTGGTTTTCGACAACGGCAGCGGCCAGCCTCGCTGCCGTCTTGCTCTGGCGGAAACGCTGTCCTCACAGTACCGGCTGGCGGACATCGACGGCAACGGAATGACCGACCTTCTTGTCATTGAGAAAGCCATGGAGGAAGGCACGGGACTGGAAACCTTCCTGACCTGGCACCGCTGGAACGGCCGGAGCTTCGTGGAATATCGAACCCGAAACGTCGTACGCAATCTCAATGCGTTCCTGGCTTCGGCTACCGAGCTGCTGCTGGCCGGTGAAATCCGGGATGCGGTCGGCTTCCTGCTGGAACCCTCCAACCTGCGGGCGTTGAGGAGAAGGGGCTGGAGCGATCAAAAAATCCTGATCCATATAATGGGCCTGGAGGAAGTGGGGCTGGAGGAGTTTCCGGCGCTCCGGGAGGTGATCTTTCCCCCGCTGCTGGAGGATCCCTTCACCGCGGCGGATGACGGCGAACTGTCCCTCGTAATCACCTACCGGATGATCGATCTGAACGGAACCTCGTATATAGCGAAGGCCCGCCTGTATATGCTTCCAAATCCCTTCATCGACAGACAGTTCGCCTTCTCCGCCTCCCTCGATTGACAGGCCGTCCTAAAGACAATTAGGCTGTAGAGCATGTACAGCTACCTGATAGAAGGCGGCCATCCACTCAAGGGAAAAATCAAGCCCAGCGGCAACAAGAATGCGGCCCTGCCCTGCCTGGCAGCAACGCTGCTGAGCGATGAACAGGTCGTCCTGAAAAATCTTCCCGACATCGAGGACGTGGAGGTCATGCTCGGCATCCTCAAGGAACTGGGATCCGAAATCAGGCGGATGGATGCTCATACCTACAGTCTCAGAACGCGGAATGTGGACAAATGCGCCATTCCCCTGGAAATGGCCAGGCAGATACGGGCCTCGATTCTCTTTGCCGGGCCTCTGCTTTCCCGCTGCGGCAGGGTCACCCTTCCCCCCCCCGGCGGGGACGTGATCGGCCGGCGCCGGCTGGATACGCACTTTCTCGCCTTCAAGGAGCTTGGCGCGAGGGTCGAAGTCGACGGCGTGTTCAGCCTTCAGGCCAACAAACTGGTCGGCGCGGATCTGTTTCTGGACGAGGCTTCGGTCACGGCAACGGAAAATGCCATCATGGCTGCCGTTCTCTCCGAGGGCACGACCACGATCCAGAACGCGGCTTCCGAACCGCACGTCCAGGACCTCTGCCGGATGCTGAAACAAATGGGCGCCCGCATCAGCGGCACAGGCTCCAACATCCTGCGTATCGAAGGGGTGAAGCGCCTGGAGGGCACGGAGTTCAGGATCTCCCCGGACTTCATGGAGGTGGGTTCCCTGATCGGACTGGCAGCGGTCACCCGCAGCGAATTGGAGATTCAGGATGCGGCGCCGCAATTCCTGCGCATGACCAAGATCGCCTTCGCCCGGCTGGGAATCCACTGGGAGACCGACGGCGATACGATCCGGGTACCCGCGGGACAGGAGTTGAAAGTCGTACCGGACATCGGCGGGATGATTCCCAAAATCGATGACGCCCCCTGGCCGGGCTTTCCGCCCGACCTCATCTCCATAGCCCTGGTTACGGCGACCCAGGTGGAGGGCACGATCCTCGTCCACGAGAAGATGTTCGAATCGAGGATGTTCTTCGTGGACAAGCTCATCGGGATGGGAGCCCGGATCATCCTCTGCGATCCCCACAGGGCAGTGGTGAGCGGACCGTGCCGTTTGAAGGGTGCCGAGCTGGTGTCTCCGGACGTGCGCGCCGGCATGGCCATGGTGATCGCCGCCCTCTGCGCGGAGGGCAAGAGCACTATAGGCAATGTCTACCAGATAGAACGGGGCTACGAAAATCTGTCGCACCGGCTGAAGGAACTGGGAGCCCACATCGAACGCAACCCCCCGGTCTAGAATCCCCGCTGGGATCGGATCTCCCCGTACGCCTCATTGATGAGCTTGAATTTCTCCTCCGCGACTTCGACAAACTCCCTGCCCAGGTTGGCCACTTTGTCGGGGTGATACTGGGCCGCGAGTTTTCTATAGACGCTGCGGATCTGGTCATTGCTCGCCTCCGGACTTACGCCCAGGATTTTATAGGCCCGGTCATCCTCACCTTTGAACTCCGCGGCTACGCTCTGATAGGAGGCGGCGTCGATGCGCAGGCGCTCGGCGATGCGCAGAATGAGCCGCTGCTCGGCTTCGGAGATTCCCCTCCGATCGGCGTCGGCGATCTTGAACAACAGACGCAGCAGGAGCAGCCGCCCGGCAGGACTCGACGAAAGGTGATAGTAGCTGGCCAGGGCATCGACGTCCAGGCGGTCCCGATTCAGGAATGTTTCATCGATGACCGCCTGAATGACCCGCTGATCTTCCTGTGAATAGGGGAAGCTCTGCCTGAAAAAAGCCTTGAGAGCATCGACCTGGGATACCCGAACGTGCCGATCCGCGTTCGCAACCGCTATGGACAGCCCGATCAGGGAGGTCAGGAAATCCAACTGGGCCGCGGAGATCGAGTCCGCGGCGGTTCGGGATCTTCCCCCGATCCGGCCCATCGAATCCCGCTCCTCCGTAGCCCTGTCGTAGAGATGGCCGATCAGGCCGCCTAGAATCGTTCCCATGGGGCCGGCCAGGGATCCGAGAAGGGCCCCGATCAGCTTCCCTTTGAAGGCCATGTACCTAGTCCGCGCGCTGGCCGGCCAGGACGATCATGGCCGTCAGCAGCAAGAAACCCTGCAGGACCAGCAGAACGATGAGAGAAATCGAGAAGCCCAAACGCAGCAGCACGAAGGCCAACAGGATGCGCTGGGCATGCAGGTACAGGGCAGTGATCGGAATGGCCACGATGGGAAACAGGGGCATGAACACCAGAAGGATCCAGTGAGGGCGGCCGGAAAAACGAGCCTGAAACCGCCAGCCCGCCGCTACCGACAGGAGGCTGAGCACGAGAAAACCGAAGGGCAGCAGCAGTCTGCTCAGGATCTCGACGGATACGAACGATTCCATGTACCCGTAGCCCGCAATCTGCCTACGCAGCTGCCACAGAGTAAAGAATCCGGAGCTGTCAGCCGCAGCGGATCCTGTTCTGCCCGCCTTCAAGCTGGGCAGCTGCTGCAGGGGCGGGCTTATCGGGAGCATGTAAGGCAAACTCTCCCGCCGCAACCGGCTCGCCCCGGAAAGATAGCGCGGCACGGACTGTCGATCGGGAACCCTGCGGTCGATTCCATGGAGGTTGACGGCGCTGTCCATCATGCGTCCGTATTCGGCGTGATAGTGATACAGCAGCCCCCGGGGACCGAAGCGCATCACCTCGATGTCCCTGCAAAACACGCCCGCCTCGATCCCGGCGAGCTTGCCGATGTAGACGATCTCCCGCTCATCCTCCTGCCCTTGGTTCACGAACAGCAGATCCGTCGACCCGGGCAGGGTGTCTATCTCCGCGGCCTCATCCAGGAAAAACGTCGTCTCGCTCAGCTGTTGCTCGCTCTTTTCGAGATAGCTGATCACATCCGCGTCCTGAGGATACTCGTCGGCCAGTTCCCGGAACACGTGATAGGCTCTGAAATACTGTTCGTTTACGAAGTACTCATAGCCCTCCCGCTTCCTTTCGAACAACTGCCTCTCTTCGGTTTCCAGCCGGTTCAGGTCCTTGCTGGCGATCATCTCCCGAGCCCTGGCCGCGAGACGCTGCGCATCCCGCCGGGCGGGATCGAGCTTGTAGGCCAGGTTGGCGTAATAGTGCGCCGAGAAGTAGTCCTCCAGCTCGTAGAACTCTAAAGCCATCTCGAGCAGTTCGCGAGGCTCCCTGCCCCCGGCCAGATCTTTAATGCGCATCGACCCCAGATCCCGCTCGACCTCCTGCTGCGGCCCGGGACGATCGGAGATCATCTCCGTCTGGATGTCGCCAACCAGCTCCATGACCTTCCTGTTGTTTTCATCGATGCCCAGGTAGCGTTGATAGTTCAGCAGAGCTGTCTCCCTGTCTCCGGCCGCCATCGCCTCTTCCGCCTTCTCGAGGAAGCTCCGGGCTTCGAGGGTCAGAGGTTCGAATCGGTGCATATTCCTCTGCACGATCGGGTAGAGTCCCAACATGAGAACCGTGTACACGACTGTCAGGGCGATTACGGTTGTGAGGTGAGAACCGACCACTCTGGCGAAAGGCTGTCTGCCGGCGTGCATGCGGAGGGTATCCCCGGCGGGCAGCAGCGAGTAAGCCACCGCCAAGGCTGCGACGGTCAGAGGGATGCAGTAGCGCATGAGCAGGAGAAAAGAATTGCTCCACACGAACGGCCACTGGAAAGCGGCCAGGTATCCGGGAAATGCGAAAATCGAGTAGAAGAACAGGCCTGCGAAGGCGATCAGGTAGAAGAGGAAGAGGATCGTAAAGGGATTCCGCACCACCTGCCTGCGCACCGATCAGCCCTCCTCCCCCCGACGAAAGGGGACGAACAGAAGATCCAACAGCAGCAGCAGTCCGCCGAGAACCAGCAGAGCCGCCTCGGGCAGAAGCTGCAGGGTCTGCGGATTGTCCAGGATTTTACCCAGCTCGAAGACCACATCCTCCCGCATGAAGCGCAACAGCGCCAGCAGGCCTCTCAGTGCCAGCAGGGTCAGGGCGAGATTCAGCAGGTGCCAGCGCGTCAGGCGAAGCAAGAATCCGCTTGCGTAAAAGGCCAGCACCACGCAGAGAACGGTAAAATAGAGAGCGGGCAACGAGCTGCTGAAGACCCGCCGCAGCTCCTCGTTGAGAAAATTCACATCGTTAAACAGCCCCTTCAGGACCGGATCCTCGGCGAACATGCGGCTGAACACGGGATCCGGGTCCGTCTCCAGGACGTATCCGGCCATGCTCAGGCTCACTGCCTCCTCCTGGATCGAGAACCGTCCCTGGGGGAAATACAGCAGCTTCCGGTCTGCGTTCCCGCTTTCGGCCAGAACGACCGGGCTGACCGTATCATCATCGATATCTTCGATGTAGATCACCTTGCTCTCCGCGGCATTGAACATGCCCGGCACCAGATAACGGCGGGCGGTAGGCTCGATTGCTTCCCACGCCCCGGCGCCCCCGAGCCCCGCCAGGATCTGGTAACCGAAGGCCAGGAGCACAAACGCTCCGGCCAATGGAACAACCAGGGAAAGCAGCCGTCTTTCAGGTTTGAGAGCGATCCGGATCAGCAGGAAAGTCATGGAAAGCAGTACCGCAGCGGGGAGAACCTGGATAAGCAGGCGAGGGATGCTCGCCCCCACCACCCTGAGGGCCGCCTCCCGTCCCTCCGAATACACGCTGCCCCAAAGGGCGAGCAGGTTCAAGGCGAACAGAAGGATAAACAGGAGAGCAAAGATGAATACAAGGAGTATGGGGAGACGAAAGAGGTCTTTCACGGTGCGCCAATTCTACCATCGGCTCCGCGGGATATCAAGTTGAAGGGTTATGTTCCCGTCGGCCTCCGACCTTGACCTTCGGCCCTAATATTCCTACACTGGGCGGCGTATAACCAGCGAGAAATCTGGAGGCTTCGACTCATGACGACAAGAAAGAAACTCCTTGTTTGCGCACTCCTCTTCCTGCTCGTCCCCGTTCTGGGGGTAATGGCTGACAGCGGAGAGGGAGGACAGATGGGCTCGATGTGGGTAACCTGGATCGGCTCGATCGCCGCCCTAGTCTTTGCCCTGATCCTGGCACTGACGATCTTGAAGAAGGATCCAGGGAATGAGAAAACCCGTACCATCAGCAAGCACGTCCAGGATGGAGCCCTGGCCTACATCAAGCAGCAGTACAAGATCGTGGCGATCTTCTTCGTCTTCGTCTTCGCTCTCTTTATGGTTCTTTCCTTCGGCCTCGGCCTGATCTCCCGCTTCGTACCCTTTGCCTTCATCACCGGTGGATTCTTCTCGGGCCTGGCCGGCTACATCGGCATGACCATCGCCACCCGTTCCAACGCCCGCACCGCCTGGGCGGCCCAAAGCTCCCTGAACTCGGGGCTGCGGGTCGCTTTTTCCTCCGGTACGGTCATGGGCATGGTGGTGGTGGGCCTGGGTCTGCTGGATCTGTCGATCTGGTGGCTGGTGCTGACCGCCTTCGATCTTCCGCCGGTGGAGATACCCCCTATCATGATCACCTTCGGGATGGGAGCCTCCTCCTTCGCCCTGTTCGCCCGCGTTGGCGGGGGGATCTACACCAAAGCCGCGGACGTAGGCGCCGACCTGGTCGGGAAGGTGGAGGCGGGGATACCCGAGGATGACCCCCGCAACCCGGCGGTCATAGCCGACAACGTGGGGGACAACGTCGGGGATGTGGCCGGCATGGGCGCTGATCTGTACGAATCCTACGTCGGGTCCATCATCGCCACCATGGCTCTGGGTGCCATTGCCTCTCTTCAGCTCCCCGGGCTGACCGCTCTTCAGGCCATCCAAGTACCGGTTACCATCGCCACGATCGGAGTCATCTGCTCGATCATCGGAACATTTCTGGTGAGGGCCAAAGAAGATGCTACCCAGAAGGTGCTCCTCGGTTCTCTGAGAAGGGGAGTATACTTCTCCACAGTCGCGATCGCGGCTTTCTCCTTTCTGTTCATCTATTTCAGCATCGGCGCGAAGTTCCTCGGTGTATGGGGAGCCATGATCGTCGGGCTGATCGCGGGAAACGTTATCGGCTACTTCACCGAGTTCTACACCTCGGATCACTACCGGCCGACGCGGACGCTGTCAGGCGAGTCCCTGACCGGGCCGGCCACCATCATCATCGGCGGCCTGTCTCTCGGCATGCTCTCCACTCTGATCCCGGTGCTCACCGTCGTGGTGGCGACCCTGGCCGCTTTCTTCCTCTCCGGAGGTTTTTCCCATCCGGGTCTGGGTTTGTACGGAATCGGCCTGGCAGCCGTGGGGATGCTCTCCACCCTGGGAATCACTCTGGCTACCGACGCCTACGGCCCGGT
>JAFGQJ010000258.1 GCA_016935715.1 Spirochaetales bacterium | reverse complement strand
TTGAAGGTGGAGGGTTTCCCTCTCCAGGAAAGCGAAGCGATCAGGCCGGCCGCGAGCCCCTGCAGACCGTGGGCGTACAGGGAGATCGGCGCCCACAGTGAATAACCGGAGATGAGATCCGTTATCGCCGTGCCCAGTCCCCCGGCGATCAGCGCGCTCACGGGGCCGAAGGTAAAGGCCGAGAAGTAGATGATCACGTCCCCGAGGTTCAGATACCCTCCGGTTCGTGCAATCGGAATGCGTACCATGTAGGTAAATACAGCCGTGAGAGCGGTGAGGATCGCCAGGGAGGCGATGCGGAATGCCGCGCTTGCCGCGATGCGGGATTTTTCTTCTTGATCGTCCATATGCCTAAAATTATAGTGCAATCACGCGATCAATGGAACAGTAAAACCGAGACAATGAGGGCGGCAACGAGCGCGGCGGCGATCGAAAAGTCGCGAAGCAGGGGGACTCCCGTTTTCAAGCTGTGGTAGGAGCTGCGCCGGCCGGAGCGTCCAACGCCGCGGCACTCCAGCGCCATGGCCAGGGTCGGAATCCGCCGCACCGAAAGGACCAGCACGGAAGTCATCGCCGGCACCGCCTCTGCCAACCGCCTGATCAGCCCGACCCTGCTCTTCGTTGCCCTTGTTCCCCCGCCGTGCTTCCCACCGCCGTGCTCACCCCCGGCCAGACGCAGCCTGTGCGCGTCCTGCACCTGATCGTAAATCGTGCGGATCGCGGGGATGTATTCCAGAGCGAGGCTCAGCACGAGGGATACGTTGAAGGGAAGCCGGAACCAGCGAAAGGCAAGGACCAGGTCGTCGGGACTGGTGGTTCCAATGAACATGTAGAAGATCAGGGTAATGCCGCTGAAGCGGATCATAAGGCGCAGTGCGACCAGCAGGCCCGGCAGGCTCAGTACTGTCAGGCCCCGTACGGCCAGGAGGACGCGCCCCTCCCTGTAGAACGGCGGGGTGAGGAGCAGGACCAGGAGCAGGATCGGCGCAATCAGGCGAATCGGACGCAGGGTATTGGGGATACCCAGAAATCCCGCAGACAGTGCCGACAGGAAGGCGAGGTAGCCCGCAAGGTGCCAGAGGCGGATCGGCAGGAAGAAAACGACCAGGAAGGCGAGGAGCAGAGCGACCTTGGCGCGCGGGTCGAATCGGTGCAGCGCAGTTGCTCCTCTTTTCCCGTATACCTGGGCGATCACACGAACCTCCCGTCCCGCAGCTGCAGCACCTCATCCGCCAGGGCTTCGGCAAGGCGGCTGTCGTGGGTGATGAACAGCAGGGCGTTCCGCTGCCCGTGGAAGAGCCGGACCATCTCTGCAAAATCGTCGACGCTCAGTCCCGAATCGCCTTCGTCGATGATCATCAGGGGACGGTCCAGCAGGTAGTACACGGCGGCCTGCAGCTTCTTCCTGGCCCCGTAGCTCATCAGCGAGGGCGGGACCCCTGTGGCGGGCAGATCGAACAGGGAGACGGCATCTGCCACCCGCCGTTCGATCTCCTCGGCCGGGAGGCGCAGCTGCCTCAGGCCCAACGCCAGCTCTTCGAACACCGTGGGCAGGAATATCTGCAGATCCGGATCCTGGAACAGATAACCCGTAAAACGGTTCAGATCCTCCGCTGCAGCTTCTTCGAGCCGTCCATTCTTCCGGATGCGTATCGTTCCCCTGGCCGGGGTGAGCAGGCCGCAGAGTATGCGGCCGAGAGTCGATTTCCCCGACCCGTTGTCCCCGACCAGGGCCGTGGTCCGTCCGGCTTCGAGCCGAAGGGAATCTACGTGCAGGGAAAAGGACGGCATGCCGCCCCGATTTACACCGTCGTAGCTGAACGACAGGCCGTCAGCCGCGAGGAGCGCCTCGCCCTCCGGCGAGCCCCCCTGTGACGTGCTCCGCTCCCGCGGCCCCCCCGATCGCTTTTGCGCCGGGCGAACTTCCCCGGGCAGGATGAACCCTCTCTGGAGCAGAACACCCTGAAACTCCGGGGTGCCCATGGGTGCAGCGATGCTCTGCACCGTTCCGTCTTCCAGGATGAAGACCCGCTGCACGTACTCACGAAAAAGCTCGTGCCACTTCGCCGACAGGACCAGGGTGCTCCGCCCGCGCTCCTGCAGCAGACGCAGGAGCCTCTGCTTCGTGTCCCGATCCAGCTCTTCGAGCGTCTCGTCGAGCAGCCACAACCGCGGATCCACGGCCAGCAGACAGGCTATCAGGAGCTTCTTTTTCTCTCCGCCGGAGAGAACCTTCGGGGAGTCGTATCGGTAGCGCTCGAGCTCCATCGTGCGCAGGGCGCCGTCCAGGCGCTTGCGGATTTCCGGCCGTTCGACGCCCAGAGATTCCAGGGCGAAGGCGATCTCGGAGTCGCAGCGCGACAGTAAGAGCTGTTCTCCGGGATGCTGGAACACCAGGCCGACCTGGTCTATCAGATCGTACGGCCGGCTGTCCAGCAGCTCCACGCCGCCCAGACGCGCGGTTCCGCGAAGGCGCCCGCCGCTGAACCGGGGGATGAGTCCCGCCAGAACACGGCAGAGGGTGGTCTTGCCCTGATCCGGACGGGCAAGCAGCAAAGCCATGCTCCCCGCGGGAAGCCGGAGATTCAGCCCGTTGAACAACTTCCTGGCAGCAATGCCCGGATACTCGGGGTAGGAGAAGTGCAGGTCAGTGACAACGAGGTGAGCGGTGCTCTGGGTCACAAATCAGAAGGGCCAGAAACTGCTCTCGTACCAGACATCCTCGAGCAGCTCATCGTTGATCTCCGCCAGGAACTTAAGGTGTCCCTGTTCCCAACGGGCCAGCCAATCGTAGAGCCGCTTTTCCCCCGGGTCACTGCTGCTTTCGGCCCGCCCGCTGTAAACGGAGATCGCGCTTTTCTCCATCTCGATGGCCGCGGAGATTGCCGCCGCCTCGTAGCCGGCAGCAGAAATCTGTTTTCTGATCTCCGAGCTCAAGATCTGCCGGACCGCGGAATTGGCGGCAGAATCCGGCTCCTCTTCCAAAAACTCCCCGCTGGCCGAATAGCTCGCGAACTGCCTGGAGAGAAACTCGATGTGCTTGCCTTCCTCTTCGGCCATGATCGCAAACAGGTCTTTCACCGCCTGGCTTTCCGCGTCCCGGGCTACCCGTTGATAAAACGCCTGCCCCCGCTTCTCCAATAGAAGAGCTGTTTTCAGGATTTCGATCTCTTTGTTTTCCGCCACGGTCGTATCCCCTTGAAATTTTTTTCTCCTGCGGTACGTATGATCTATCTGTACCAAAACCACCGAGAAAGTCAAGAAACAGCAAAAAAGTTCTTGACTGATTTCGTAATCAATTATTATATTGGGTTAGACAATTTCCTCCTTAGTTTTTGGGCCCGCGGCCGAATGGACCCCCCTCCTGAGGCTGCGGGCTTTTTCATCCGCTGCCCTCCTTGCCGCCGGCCGGTTTTTTCGAAGTCTGCCCGGCTCCATCACTTGTTCAGTCGATACCGGACTTTCTCCGTTCCGGATTTTGCTTCGTAGGAAAAGGTGAGGAGCACGATGATGTTGTGCTCCATCAGGCACATCGATTGCTTGAAATCGATGATTTCCGGGCTGTAAACCTCGATCCAGCTGTTCACGTCCCGCTGGACACTCTGATAGTCGCCTTGAAAGATCTTGACCATCACATTCCTCCTTGTCCGCCCAAGACATGCTCAACGACTACAATAGCAATCTCCCGCTCGCCGCGTCAATCGATGTTCGGAAGATGGGAGACTCAAGACGGTAGCGGGAAGCCGGCGATGGATGCGACGGGGTGGCACGGCCATAGCGGCGATCCGTCTCGACAGCTCATTCACGGAGCGACCGGCTCTGCCCCAGATTGACCGGCCAGCTATGTGGGAGGTACTATTGCACGTACCGGATATGGATATTTTCGAATCACTGCTGTCAGCCGTTCCCATTCCCGACATGTGCAAGGTTCGCCTGACCTTCCCCCGGCCGCGTATCGAAAACGTCGAGCAGGAGTTCCTCGACAAGCTCCGCTCGGGGGGTCTGCTGGCCCGAATCCCGAAAGGCGGAACGGTGGCGATTGCCGTTGGCAGCCGGGGCGTCTCCAACCAGCCGCTCCTGATCAGGTTGCTCGTCCAAGAGCTGAAGAAGCACGGGACGGCGCCGTTCATGGTACCTGCGATGGGGAGCCATGGCGGGGCGACCGCTGAAGGTCAGGGCGAATTGCTGCGTCGAACGGGATACAGCGAGGAGGAAATCGGTGCACCGATCCGCTCCTCCATGGAAGTGGTCGACTTGGGCAGAACCAGAAGCGGCCTTCCCGTGTTCGTCGACAAGCACGCCTTTGGTGCAGACGCGGTGATCGTGGTGAACAGGATCAAACCTCATGTATCGTTTCGAGGCCGCTATGAAAGCGGTTTGATGAAGATGATCGCCATCGGGCTGGGCAAGCAGAAAGGGGCGGAGGCATGCCACGACGCCGGTTTCGGGCAGATGGCGGGCAACATCGAGGAGATCGCCCGTATGGCCACCGAGCGATGCAACATCGTCTTCGGGGTCGGTCTGCTCGAGAACGCCTACCACGAAACCTGTCGGATCGAGGTTCTCGCTTCCCGGGAAATCCCTGAAAAAGAGATAGCCCTGCAGGAACAGGCCAAGCGCCTGCTGCCGACTCTGTATTTCGCCTCCTTCGATGTCCTGGTCGTGGAGCAGATAGGGAAAGACATCAGCGGGACCGGGATGGACAACAACATCATCGGCCGCTACACCACCGCCTATCCCAGCGGGGGACCCACGATCACCCGGATAGTGGTTCTCGGACTGACCGCCAATACCCACGGCAATGCCAACGGGCTCGGAGTGGCCGATTT
>JAFGQJ010000042.1 GCA_016935715.1 Spirochaetales bacterium | reverse complement strand
CTGGTGAACCACTCGCCCCCCTTCTCCAGGACCCGGGCTGCCGCGCAGAGGGTCTCCACGTTGTTCACCGCGGTGGGCTGATCCAGGTAGCCTTTCTGCACCGGATAGGGCGGGCGGTCCCTGGGTGCTCCCCGCTTGCCTTCCAGGCTCTCGATCAGGGAGGATTCCTCCCCGCAGACGTAGGCTCCGGCACCCAGCTGGATACGGATGTCGAAGTTGAAATCTTCCCGTCCGCAGATCGAATCGCCCAGAAGACCGTTGCGGCGCCGTCGGGCCAAAACCTGCTCCAGATGGGACCAGAGATAGCCGTACTCGGCTCGCAGGTAGAGCAGACCCTCGGTTGCCCCGATGGCATAGCCGGCGATGGTCATGCCTTCGAACAGCAGATCCGCCTGCTCGGTGAGGATCAGCCGGTCCTTGAAGGTCCCCGGCTCCCCCTCGTCGGCGTTGCAGATGATGTAGTGAGTTCCTTCTGCCTTGCGGCAGAAGCTCCACTTCATCCCGGTGGGGAAACCGGCTCCGCCCCGGCCCCGGAGCTTGCTCTTGTTGACCTCTTCGATCACTTCCTCCGGGCTCATATTCAGGGCTTTTCGCACCGCCGAGCCGTTCTCGAAGGGGGCCATCACCACCGCTCCGGCCTGACGCAGGTTCGGCTGGACCTCGGCGTTGGGGAAAATCTCGCTCTTGCCGACCCTTCCCCCCTCCTTCCTGATCGCCGCCACGATGGCCGGAACGTCCTTGGGCTTCAGCCCCGTCACTGCCATTCCGTTGATCAGGCCGCCGGGAGCCTGGTCGCACATCCCGGTGCAGGAGGTGTACTTCAGGGAGATCATCCCGTCCGGCGTTGTCTGGCCGAAGGAGATGCCCAGCTCTTTCTCGAAAGCCTCGGCCACCTTGTCCATGCCGTGCATCCGGTCCACCACGCAGTTGCTCAAACGGATCGTGCACTTGCCGGCAGGCTCGCGGTCGAAGAACGTGTAGAAACTCGCCATATCCGCCACCTGCACCCGGTGGATCCCGAGAGCCCTGGCAATCTCCTCTACGGCGTCATCCGACAGATAGCCGGCCTGCTCGTGAACATCCCGCACGATGTCCATCAGGCGATGAGGGTCTTTGCCATACTCCCCCACGACTTTTGCGATCACCGCAGCATCCTGTTTAGACATGCCTGTTCGCCTCCTCAAGCTCATCAAAAGCTCAAACTGTTTACCTGTTGTAAAGGTTAGTTCCGGAGCAATATCGTGAAACTCTTCACATCTGCCTCAAACAGCATATGTCTTGTCGGGGCATCTGTCAAGAAAAAAGTTGCTCGTTTTGTAGTAATTTTGTCAGGTTTGTTTGGAATTTGGTGCCATTCGTGCCCGCGGCTTCCCCGCGGCGCTAGTACACGAGGAACGAGGGATTGACCAGCTGTTCCTTGTTGTACACCAGCTCCCGGCCGCTGTCGAAGGCGGCCATTCTCTTGCCGACTCCCCGAACCACCGCATGGGCAGCCGCGGTGTCCCACTCCATCGTGGGACCGAAGCGGGGATAGATATCCGCAGCACCCTCGGCCACCAGGCAGGGTTTCAGGGCACTGCCGCTGGTTTTGATCTCCACCCGCCGGGCGTAGAGCCGCTCCAGCTCGCCCACGTAGTCGTCGAAACGCGTGCCCCGGTGGGATCGGCTGCCGATCACGGTGATCGTCTCTCTTTTTTGCCGCTCGTCGAAGTCGAAAGGCCTCCCGGGAGGCAGCCGGACCGCCCGCCCGGCCAGATCCTCCGGTACGCGGTGGGCAAGATCCGCGAAGCCTTCGAGCCGGTAGGACCCGCTGCGCGCTCCGCCGTCCTCCCAGGCGAAATAGAGCAGATCGGTCACGGGAGCGTACACGACGCCCAGTATCGGCACCTGACCTTCCACCAGTGCGATGTTGATGGTAAACTCCCCGTTTCTCTTCACGAACTCCTTGGTCCCGTCCAGGGGATCCACCACCCAGAACCGCCGCCAGCTCCTGCGCGCCTCGAAAGGGATCCTCCCGCCCTCCTCGCTGAGGACCGGGTAAGGGCTGTTTCGGGTAAGCTCGTCGTTGATGACCCGGTTGGAGCGTCGATCCGCCTCGGTCACGGGGGACAGATCCTCTTTCAGATCTACTGTAAAGGACTGCCCGTACACCGAGAGAATTTCCGGAAAGGCCCTGGCTACGGCCCCCAGGGCGACGAACAGCAGAGCTTCGAGGGGGAGAGCCGATCCCATCTAACCGTTCAACGACCCGATGGTGATCTGGATCTTCTCGTTCGTGTCAACGTTCCTCAGGGGCTTGAGCAGGCCCGTAATGGTGCTGATGATGACCTGCCTGGCGAATTGGTTCGTGGGAACCCTGCTGTCCCCGATGAAAATTTCCAGATCCCGATCCATGGCTCTACCTCCGATCGTCCGATTTGTTGGATTTCGCCCGCCTGAAGGCAATGTACACGATCCGGCCGCGGGCGGGCAAGCGGGGGTATACGCAGCTCTGCCGGGCGGTCTAAGATCTGGACATCGTGAAGCACCACCCCACCCTGATCTGCGTAACGGGGCTGAAAAACAGCGGCAAAACCACGGTCTGCACCGCCCTCATCGCCGAGCTCGACGCCCGCGGCTTCCGCGTGGCGGCTCTCAAGTCAAGCCACGTTGCGGTTTTGGACCTGGACCACCGCGGAGGTGATTCCTACGCCCTGGCCGAATCCGGGGCCTGCTTCGTCCTGGTGCAGGGAGCGAGGCAGAGCCTGATATTCGAACGGGTCACCAGGAGCTTCGCCCAGATGCTCGACCGCGTTCCGGAGGGGACGGATTTCATCGTTTCGGAGGGCTGCGACGCCGAAGCCGGCGCCGCGGCTGACGCCGCGGTGATCATCTGCCTGGCCGACGCCGGCGCCTGGGAGGAAACCCTCCGGGTCCGCCGCATCCCCAGGGACAGCATCCTGGCCGTGGCCGGTTCGTTCGCCGCTGCCTATCTTCACGAAGCAGAAGGCACCGCCCCGGCTGCGGGCTTCGGGGGTTTTCCCCTGCTGGACATCACCCGTGAGCGGGACCGGAAGGCCCTGGTCGAGCGTATCCTCCGGATGGCGGGCTGACCGCAGCCCTCAGCGCTGGCCCCAGAAGGAGCTCAATATGTGGCGCAGCTTGACCTCGAGGATGCGATACGAGTAGTGCTTCAGGCAGAGGGCGTAGTTCTTTTCGGTCATCTCTCTGATCCGTTCGGGATTGTCCAACACCTCCCGGGTTATGCGCACCGTATCCTCGGTGATGAAATCGTCCATCTCGATGACGTCGAAGCCCTTCGGCTTGATGTCGAAGAAGTAGATCGAGTAATTGTTCACGAGGATGGGGCGCTTGAAATAGATCGCCTCCAGGAAGGCATTGCCGAATCCTTCCGACAGCGATGGGTAGGTCACCAGGTCGGCGTAGGGATAGATGTCCTGCAGCGAGTAGATCTTGCGGCCGTCCGGGGTGGTTCCCCGCTCATCGGAGATGATCTCCTGAACGAAGCGGGCGTCCACCTCGAGCATCTGGGCGTACTCCCTGATCCGCTGCTGGTACTCGTATCCCTCGTCCCCGGAAGCGTGGGAGATGACCAGGGTCGCCTTCCTGCCCAGGCGGGCTACCAGCTCGATCGCGTGCTCGATCCCCTTGCGCTGAACCACACGGGTGGGCTGCAGCACCAGCAGCTCGTTCTCCCCTATCCGCAGATCCCTGCGGACATCCCGGGTGTACTCATCCGGCGGCTCCGGGGGGTGCTCGAAGTCCATGACATTGGGGATCAGGGTGGCGCCGATTCCGGTGCGCAGGGCCAGCTGGTTCTGACCGGAGGAGTTGATCACCACGTGCTGGATCGTATTCAGGTGAGGCGGATAGCAGGAGTTCAGGTAGTCCCACACGCAGTTGTTGAGGAAGCGCTTGCGCTCCCAGAAGAAATCGTGGTGGTGGGCGATCGTATTCATGCTGGTCTCCGCGATGACCTCGGTGATGGCCAGGCCGAGCGGAACGTTCAGGGGAATGGTGAGGGCATTCTCCGGAATCAGGATATCCACGTCGAACATGCGGATGAACTCGTAGAGTTTGCGCTTGAACAGCTCCCTGAGCTCGTGGATCCGCCTGGTCACCTCCGGGGGCCGGCTCGACTGGCTGAAACACTGGTCGTAGATCTCCCGGATATCCGGGTGCTGGAAGTGGGCCTCCTCGACCAGAAAGGAATCTTCCGGGGGGGTATCCAGCTCTCCGCCCATGTACACGCAGCGGTATCCCCAGCGGCGCAGCACGTCCGCCATCTTTTCCGTCTCCAGGCTGACACCGTCGGTCCCGGCGAAGCGAAAGGATACGAAACCCGCGGTACGGTGATTGTTCGAGTTATTGTTTTTCATCCTGCCATTGCCCTCACCTAGATCTGTTCTCGTTGTGTATCGACGGTTTCCCAGCGCCTCATCAGCCCGTCTCTGCGGCGCACGATCGTCTGAAGCTGCTCCTTGATCTGCCTGACCCGCTGTCCGTCGCGGTACACCTCCTCCCGAGCCAGGAGATGCTCCAGCCGCAATTTTTCCTCCTCCAGCCCGTCGAGCTCCCCGAGCAGCTGCTCCTCTTCACGCTCCAGCCGGCGCTGCTCCCTCTTCTGAGCCTTGTTCCGCTCCCGCTGCTGCCGGGAGTCTGCCTGCACGTCGAAGGACCTCACGGAGCCGGGCGACGCGGAAGCGG
>JAFGQJ010000257.1 GCA_016935715.1 Spirochaetales bacterium | reverse complement strand
GCCGGGATAGCCGTTAAAACTTACCGTCCACGCGCCGGCAAGGGCCGGGGCAACTTTTAAGGCCTCCACCGGAGTCGATGAACCGGCCCTCTGCTGACCCTGCTGGACGGCGGCCCGGGTCACGGTGGCGCTGAAACTCCCTTGCCCGACGCCCAACTCGACATCGTTGCGGTCGCGCACACTTACGGATAGCTCGCAGGTTCCGTTCTCCGACGCCGTGGCCCTCGCCTCGCGCGAGGCGGGATTGCCGACACGGCACGGTCCGCTGGCAACGTTCCACGAGTACTTGAGGGGACCTGTCAAGGCGGCCGGCTGCGTATCGGCCGTGAATTCTACGATCTGATCCACGGCAAAGGCGCCCTCCACTTCCACCAGTCCGACTCCTTCCTTCCAGATCCGCGGCTTGGGACCGATAGCATGAGGGCCGGCAACCGTCACCGCGTACTTTCTGGCCGTGATGCTTCCCTGGACCGTCCCGAGAATTTCCCCGCTGCCCGGTACGCGGGCCATGACTGTTATCGGGACCGGCTTGTCGTCCTTCATATATAATGCAAGCTCCCGCCCATCCGCAGACTGCGCCCCCTGTTGGGCATTTGAGGGAAGCGGCATCCAGCGCAGATCGATCTCCTTGATTTCCGGTTCGACCTTGAGGCGGGCCTTCAGGTTCTGGCCAACCATGGGCTCTGCAGGCTCAAAATTCAGACTCAACTTTGGCGCGACGACGTCGATGTCGAGTTGTTCCGACTCGGCCACTGTGATCTCGCGTCCCTCGCGCTTCTCCAGTACCTGCACCCACACCTTGATCCTGCCTGGCTCGCTGAAAACAGCCTGAACATCGGGTTCCGCAGCGTCGAGTTTGTCAAAGCCGGCCTCGGGGTGCGGCTGCCAGCGGTAGATGAAGGCGCCCTGAGCCGGCTTGCCATTCACCGTCAACAGTGCCCTGAACCCGGCCCTGGCGCCCAGGGGAACGGGTCCGGCATTGCCCGGGACGCGCTCGACATGGACCTTGTAATCGGCAACCGTGTATTCCAGAGAAGCCGAACCTATATGGTGTTGCTGACCGCCTACGGAGACGGCCACACTGAATTTCCCGGGCGCCGTCGGCATGATGGTGGCTGCGGCGCTCCTCAAATTTTCGGCGTTGCCGTGAGTGCCGGTCCATTCAAAGGTGGTGGGCGCGTTCTCCGGTTTGGCGTTCTCCACTACGGCTTCGATCGTAAACATCTCCCCGACTTTAAGGACAGGGATCTTTTCGGGGCGTAGACGCACGACGGGCAGGTCGGACCCGTCGAGTTTCGCGCCGGTGTATGGAACTTGGACAAGAGCCGGTTTTTCCGACAGACGGATCCCGGCCAGAATGGACTGGGCTTCGGCGCGGGCCGCGGCGCTTTGGGATTCCTGAAACCCGCGCTGCGAGTTGTTCCAGCATCCTATAGAACCGATGCCGTAGGTTATTTCAAAAGTCCTGCCGTCCCTGGTGACAAGAGCGTGGCCGATAGCCTCGACACGGCTGTCCCTGTACCCGTCACCGGACCATCCGCCCCGCAGGTAGCGCATCGTGGACTCCAGAATGAAGCCCTTGTAGTCTCCGATGGAGAAGGAACGGACCTCCACAGTCCGTCCGTCCCTCTCGTGGGAGATCTTGTCCTTCTCGAACTTTTGCCTGATCTCTTCCACGGAGCGCGGGGCAAAGGACGGATTGACCTTCCCGGACACCTCCCCGAACACAACGGCCTGATGCGGGCACAGCTCCGCCGTGGCTCCGCCCTTAGCCTGTTGCCGTTTGAGATTCAGCCCATACCGATCGACGACGCCCGGCCAGATGGTGGGTGCGGTGACGGTGAGGTTGGTGGATTCGGTCGGAAAATCGCGGATTTGTGGTTCGGCAACCAGCAGTTTGCCTGTCGGTTCTGCCTTCTTCTGTTCGTCGACTGGCGGGTCGCCGGCCACAACATTCCAGGCGACTTCGAAAACCAAGGCTGCCTGCTTCGTCGCATCCTTTGGATTCAAGCGCAGCCGCGCCCATCTGCGTCCCGGCATCCCCGAGGTTAGAACCTGAGGCAAACCTCCGATTTTTGTTGAATCGTCCCTGAGGTCAGGGTGCATTTCCCAGCTAGAGCTGTACAAATCAAGCACAGCGGGAGATATTTCGTACCCAACTTCGTTGGATTCTCCTGTCCGCACCACATCCTTTTTCACGGAAAGAGGATTCGAATAGGTCACAGAAATGGTATCGGATCTGGTCAGTTCCTTGCCGCTGACATCATTCAATGTCGCATAAAAAGAATAGGTCCCGGGACTTGTCGGCGGCCCGAAATGCCCGATGAAAAATCCACGCTTCAGGTTCGGTCCCAAAAGATCATCGCCACGCGCTACAACAACACTCCGGCCGTCAGGACCAACACCGTGCCATTCGGGCAAGAGATTGATTTTTTCGACATCAACCTCCACCGGCTGATGACCTGAGCGAGTTCGAAAGCGCAGGTACAGATCAAGGGGGTTGCGGTATTGCGGCTGGTTGAAATCAATGTTCAAGGACTTGTCGTTCGAGCGTCCCCTTACTCGCATGTGTAGTTCCGGAAGGGGCGTAATGTCGATCAGCTTGGGCTTTTTTTCGGCTATGGAATCCTTTTTTTTTGCATCGGCATAGATCCTCGCCCCGATGGACACAGGACCCGGAACCTTCCCCATCCACTCGGATACTCTGCCATCTTCTTTAACGGCTACCAGTTCCACACCATTGTCAGGCGAATACCACTCCACTGCATAGGCTGCGTTATTCAGGCCCTGCACCCGAGCTTCGAAGGACGTAAGGATCATGGCGCTGGCGGGCAAATCGATCCAGCCGGATTGGTCTACTATTGGCGTACCCGATTCGATGTCTGTGATGCTGCATGTCCACGGCTGTTTAAGCGAAATATAGTTTCCCTCTGGAACCGCGATATCGTCCTGATCTACAAGCAAATAGTGCGGGTATATCAGCGGATCCATGACGTGCAAGAAGAGCCTGTAGCTCCCGGTACCGTCCTTGGTTCCATAGATTGCCCGATATCCCCGGGCAACCACGAAATGCGGAACGACCCCGATCATAAAAGGCTTACCTGCATCGAGGTGGCTCATGACTGTTTCTGCGTTCATCGCGCCTTGCAAGACTTTTGCCGAAAAACCCTGTTGTTTCAGGATGTCGTAGGTGCTTGGCCCCGTGAGCAAGTTCAGAAAGGATGAATCTGCGCCCAGACCGAAATCACACCCTTCCCCGTCAGGCCCCTCCGCACAACAATCAATGTCCTTTTCCCAGGGCCAGATGCGCGCACGCCGCGCCATGTTCACCAGGTCGCAGGCGTAAATCGCGCGACCCTGGTAGTTGAGTATGGCCTGAGCGCCCGCCGCCCAACACCACAGCGTGCCCTCCTGGCGTACTCGGGCGACATTTAAAACCTTCTCCCTAACCAGGAAGTCCCTGGTTATCGTCTGTTCGGGCATTGATCGATCGACGGCTTTCACGGTCAGTTTGTAGGCATGTATCCCGCCACGATCGGTAGATGGAATTTTCCATGCTCGGCGCCTATGCATGAAGAGCTGGTCGTCCCACCCGGCTGGAGTGAAATGAAATGCACTCCTTTCACCGGAAGCGGCAAAGACATATTCCCGCTCATGTACTCGCTCTCCATCGATGAACTCTGCAAAGGATACGGCCAGAGAACGCCCGGTCAGATTTTTAACCGTTACCGGATCGAGGTAAGAACCGGAGAGAATTTCCAAAGAGGGTTGCGGGGCAGCTTCGTCTGCATATGTCGGCAATGCAAAGATCAACAGCAATGCAAAAGTCGCGAGAAAGTATCGAAACAGATGAATATTTTGCATACCCATACTCCAAAAACCATCCATGCTTTTCGGCCATCCAAAAATAGCTGGTGGAAAATGAGATCGATGGCCAATTCATGTCTCATCAGCATCCCTGAACATCCGCAGCATGCGAGGGGATTTTTTATCGCAGCGGCTTCTGCGCGACGGCGAGGCCTCTCCCGCGGTGAACCAAGACCCTTGCGAACCCAAAATCCTTTGACCCAATTTATATGTCAATGACCCTTTGGGTGACTGCCGCCGGGACCGCCATAGGCTGGTTGCCGACCTATCGCGCAGCGCCGTAAAAGGCGGCGATGGAATTCACGACGTGGCTTCTCTGCTCGTCCGAGAGCTCGGGGTAAACCGGCAGGGCCAGCACTTCCTTCGATGCGGCGCGCGACCGCGGCAGGTCGGCGGCACCGCAGCCGAGCCCCCGGAAACACTCCTGTTCGTGCAAGGAGACCGGGTAATAAACCTCCGTGCCAATCCCCGCGGACTTCAGGCTGGCCTGCAGCGCGTCGCGCCTCGTGCAGCGGATGACGTACTGGTGAAAGATGTGGGAGCGGTCCGCCGGCACGGCGGGGGGCTTCACCACTGAACTCAGGCCCGCTGCCTGAAACGCCTCCCCGTAACGTGAAGCGTTCTGACGGCGCGCTTCGGACCACGCATCGAGATGCGGCAGCTTCACGCGCAGGATCGCGGCCTGCAGCTCATCCAGGCGGCTGTTGAATCCCACAATCGAGTGGAAGTACTTGGGCTGCATC
>JAFGQJ010000256.1 GCA_016935715.1 Spirochaetales bacterium | reverse complement strand
GTCGGCCTCGTAGTACTCCTTGCGCTCCAGGTGCAGGAGCAGCCTGTTGGTGAGGGAGTTGGGGAAGCTGCGGATCGAGAAGTTGAACCGCTCCACCGCCTCGTTGTAGCGCTGCCTGGCTACGCTGATGCGGTTCTCGGTGCCCTCCAGCTGCACCTGAAGGTCCCTGAAGTTCTGGTTCGCCTTCAGGTCGGGGTAGTTTTCCACCACCACCAGCAGCCTGGAAAGAGCGGAGGACAGCGAGCCCTGCGCCTCCTGGAACTGGGCTACCGCTTCGGGATCGCTGAGCATCTCCGGCGTCAGCTGGACCGAGGTGGCCCGGGCGCGGGCATTCACCACGGCCTCCAGGGTTTCCCGCTCGTGGGAAGCGTATCCCTTGACCGTAGCCACCAGGTTGGGCACCAGGTCGGCCCTGCGCTGAAGCTGAGCTTCCAGATCGCCCCAGGCGCGGAATACACCCTCCTCCAGCTGCTGCATCCGGTTGTAGCCGCAGCCCGACAGCGCAATGGATGCCAGCACCACCAGACCGACAAACAAAATCTTTTTTACGGAAGTTTTCATACTCACCTCTTTGTCTTGCCTGCACGGCTGACCCCGCAGGGGGAATAACCGCGCTCCTCTTGTGCGAATCTCAGGTATTGTACGGTTTCACCTTCCTGTTTTCAAGGCTCCGCGGGGAAAAAAGGCCGGGCTGGCCCCGGGGCGGCCCCGGGCTGGCCATGGAAGGAACAATTCAATACAATAGCGGGTGCCGGAGGACACGGTTGGCCGGATTCGTCAGGAAAATTTTGTTTGGGATGGTGCTGGAAGATGCAATCATCCGGGAAGAGAGCGCCTACCGGTTCTACGACGCTGCGCTGCGGCGGGTAAGCGGGGATGAGGAGCGGCGCCTGCTGGGGAAGCTCTGCGCGGAGGAGCTGCGCCATCGCCTCGAGCTCGAAGAGCTGCAGAGCAGGGGACCGGCTGAGGAGCTGGAGTTCTCGGGCCCGGAGGAGACGGAGCTGCTCGAGCCGCAGACCCTCGCCTGGCCCGATGTTCCCGCCACCAGCCGGGAGATCCTGGAGCTGGCCCTGGCCAAGGAGAGGCAGGCCGCCCGATACTATCGGCTCATCGGCGGACGCTCGGCCTTGCGCGCGGTCAGGGACCTGTTCCTCATGCTGGCCGGTCAGGAGATGGAGCACGTCCGTTGGGTGGAGAAGATGCTGGCTGAGACATGAAAGCTGTGAAGTGCTTCGACGAGGAGATCCGCAGGTACGGGCCGTACACGACGATCGAAGCGGGACTGCGGGTCATCGAGGTGGAGCGGATCACCGGTTCGGTGAACAAGTGCCATGAGCTGGACCGTCGCTTCCGCACGCGGCGCCGCAGGGACAGGAAGGAGCGGTGGCGCCGCAGCAGATTCGATGAACGTTCGCTGCAGTTCCACTCCATCCCGCCGATCGACGTGTACCTGCTGGACGGGCAGTACTACGTGATCGACGGCAACCGGCGGGTGGCTGCGGCCAAGCAGTTCGGGCTGGAGTTCATGGACGCCAATGTGACCGAATGTGCGCCCCACGATGACAAGGGGGCTCAGCGCGGCGCGGTATCCAGGCGGCTGTTCGAGCAGCAGACCGGGCTGAAAAACATCCGACTGGATTGCACCACCGGATACGCGGATCTGCTGGAAGAGGTGCGGGAGTACGCGGGTGAGGGGGACCTGCCCGAGCGTGCCAGTCTGTGGTACTCTCGGGTCTATCTGCCTCGACTGGCGGCCATCGCCGAATCGGATCTGAAGAAGCACTACCCCGAATCCCGGGAGGGTGACCTGTACCTGACGGTCGCCTGCTTCTTCAGAGAGAGGATTGGGAAAGTGCCCGAAGATGTAGGATTCGATTCGGTGATCTCGACTTTTCTCTTCGTCCGCGGTCTGAGGACCCGGCGGCCGTTTCGGAGTTTTCCGCTGCGGCAGCTGTACAGGCTGCTGCGTGGAGGTGTGCCCCGGCGTCTGCTCCAGTCGGGCAGCGGATGATGGAGTGCGAGATCGAACGGCTCCGTGGAGAAAACCGGGCTCTGCGAGGGCGTCTGCAAAAGGACCCGGAGGATTCCCGGGAGCTCCGGGAGTCGCAGAAGTCGCAGAAGTCGAAGAAGTTCGAGGCAAGGAGCTGAAGCATGGGAAAAACCAAGATGAGCGGCGCCAAGGCTCTGGTGCGTGAGCTGGAATCCCAGGGAGTGGAGGTAATCTTCGGATATCCCGGCGGCGCCACCCTGCCGATTTACGATGAGCTGGCCAAATCATCGATCCGGCATGTCCTGGCGCGTCATGAGCAGGGTGCGGCCCACATGGCCGACGGTTACGCCAGGGCTACCGGAAAAACCGGAGTGTGCATGGCCACCAGCGGACCCGGAGCCACCAACCTGGTCACCGGCTTGGCCAATGCCTACATGGACTCCTCCCCCCTGGTGGCCATCACCGGCCAGGTCTCCCGGTCCATGATCGGGAACGACGCCTTCCAGGAGGTCGACATCACGGGGATAACGATTCCCATTACCAAGCACAACTACCTGCTGCAGGAAGCCTCGGAAATGCCCCACACCGTCAAGGAGGCGTTCTACCTGGCTTCGACCGGCAGAAAAGGGCCGGTGCTGCTCGACATCCCCCGGGACGTCCAGCTGGAGATCTTTGCGCCTCACCAGGCGAAGTATCCGCCCCTGGAGGGCTATCGGCCCACTGTGGAAGGGCACCCCGGACAGATCAAGCGGGCCGCAGCTCTGCTCAAGTCCGCGGAAAAACCGCTGATCATCGCCGGCGGAGGGATCAGCCTGGCCGCCGCCAGGGATCTGCTGGTCCGGCTGGCGGAGAAGGCGGACATTCCGGTGGTCTACACCCTGATGGGCAAAGCCTCGTTCCCGAACTCCCATCCCCTCTGCATCGGCTTGATGGGCTATCACGGACGGGTGGAGTCCAACTACGGGATCGCCAACGCCGACGTGATCCTGGCCCTGGGCACCCGCCTCGGGGACAGAACCACCGGACCGATCGGTACTTTTGCCAAGCAGGCCAGGTTCATTCATATCGACATCGATCCAGCGGAGATCAGCAAGAACGTGCCGAGTTATCTCCCCATCGTTGGTGACGCGGCTCAGATCCTGGAGCAGCTGGGCGACCAGTTGCCCGCCCAAAAACACGAGCAATGGATTTCCGAGCTGCGGCGCACCGCGGAGCAGCATCCCCTGCGGGCGAGGAGCGCCGGGGTGAGCATTCCCAACATTCTCCACGCAGTGAAGACAATTGTGGATGACCCGATCATCGTCACGGATGTTGGCCGGCATCAGATCTTCACGGCCCACTACTTCCCCGTGGACTCGGAGCGTTCCTTCATCACCTCCGGAGGGCTGGGCACCATGGGATTCGGCGTGCCGGCAGCCATCGGGGCCAGGGTCGGCCAACCACGGCGCACCGTAGTGGACATCTCGGGGGACGGCGGTTTCATGATGACCTGCCAGGAGATAGCCTCCGCAGTCCAGGAGGAAATTCCCGTGGTCGTCCTGGTGATGAATGACTCCTGTCTGGGGATGATCAGGCAGCTGCAGCACGCCTTCTACGGAAAGCGCTACGAGGCCTGCAGCTTCGGCGGGAACGTGGATTTCGCCCGCCTGGCGGAGAGCATGGGCGCGGCGGGATTTACGGTGACCGAGGAGACCCAGATCACCCCGACTCTGGAGAAAGCGCTGGCCGCCGGTCGGCCCGCGGTGGTGGACTGCGTACTGGAAGAGCCTGCCAATGTCTACCCCATGGTGACCGGCTCATCCCTGATGGAGTACGTGGAATAGGAGGAAGCGATGCGCCATACGATTTCAGTCTTGTGCGACGACACTCCCGGGGTCATGACCCGCGTCTCCGGCCTTTTTTCCCGCCGGGGCTTCAATATCGAAAGCCTCAGCGTCGGTCACACGGAGCTGCCCGGCAAGAGCCGCTTCACGATCGTCACGACGGGCGATGACACGGTGCTGGAACAGGTCCGCAAGCAGCTGCAGAAGCTCGTTCACGTGATCAAGGCCTGGGACATCAAACAGGCTGAGGCGGTCGAGCGGGAACATGCCCTGTTGAAGATAGAAGTGGAGGACAGGCGCCGGGCGGAGCTGCTGCAGATCATCACCGCAGTCCAGGCCAGGATCGTGGATTCTTC
>JAFGQJ010000255.1 GCA_016935715.1 Spirochaetales bacterium | reverse complement strand
CTATTGCTTCCTGTGGCTGGGCAACTGTGGCGAATAGATCCAGATGAATCTCAGGACCTCGTCGCCGGTGTTGACGATCTTGTGCTTGCCCCCCGGCGGGTTGTAGACGCAAACTCCGGGCTCCAGGGGGATCTCCTGTTCCTCGGTGACGAATTTTCCCCTTCCGGAGACGAAGAGCATCACCTCTTCCTCGGCACCGTGCTCGTGCTCCGGCACCATGCTGCCCGGGGCGGTCTCGTTGATCCCCACCGCCAGATTTTTGGCACCGACCGTTTTTTCCGATACCAGTATCCACGAAACCCGCGGCGGATCCCGTTTTATCGCCTCCACGTCCTTGATGTGGACTGCTACTGCTGTACCCATGCTCTCCTCCTTGGCACGTATCGCCATCCGTATGGTTGTCTAGCGGATCAGAATTCCGCCGTTGATGTCCAGGGTCACGCCGGTGATCCAGTCGGACTGCTCCGAAGCCAGGAAGAGCGCCGCCTCGGCAACGTCCTCCGGCAGCCCGTCCTTGCTGACCGCCCTCCCTGCGTTCCAGGTAGCGAAGACCTCCGGACCCACCTGCCGGGTCAATTTGGTGAGAATCGGACCGGGAGCGATGGCATTCACATAGATGCCCGCAGAGCCCGCCTCGCGGGCCAGGGTGCGGGTCAGGCCGATGATTCCCGCCTTGGAGGCCGCATAATTGACCCCGACTCCGGGACGTCCGGTACGGCCGGCTATGGACGAGATGTTGACGATCTTGCCCCTGCCCTGCTTCTTCATGACCGGAACCACCGCTTTGCAGACGATGAAGGTTCCCGTCAGATTTACCCGCACGACGCTCTCGAAATCCTCCAGGCCCATCTTCTCGATGGGCAGGTGCTTGATGATCCCGGCCACGTTTACCGCCACGTCGATCCCGGCAAAGCGCCGGACCGCCTGCTGCACGGCCTCCTGTACTTCCTTCTCCTTGGTCACGTCCGCGCACGCACACAGGACCCGCTCGCCCGGCGGATCCAGCTCGCGGGCGAGCTGCTCCGCCCCTTCACTGTTCACGTCCACGAGCGCCAGCCTGGCGCCGGCTTCGTAAAAGCGGCGGGCTATGGCCTCCCCGATTCCCCTGGAGGCTCCGGTCACCAGACATACCTGTCCGTCGAGCGAAGCTTTCACATTTTCCTGTTTCAAAATACGTCCTCCGGCAACTGCACGGTCCAGATTTTGTCCATATCCTCTTTCGGTATATCGAATACGCTGTCATTCGGCGGCAGCGGCTCGGTGCGCATGAACTCGGGTACGTCGCACCGGGTCTCGGACACTCCCGCCAGGCGGTTGAACTCGTTTTCGGCGTGCAGACAATCGAGTCCCATATTTCGCACGTCCCGGTACGCCCATTTCCAGCCGTAGCGGGCGTTCAGCAGCCGCGCCGTCAGGGATGGATCTTTGACGAAGGCAGGACGGATGAACAGACACACTCCCAGGCTGTCCAGGATGGCTGCCCGGATCTGGAGACGGAAGGAGATCTCCACCTGCCCCTCCCTGCTGAGGGGATCGTGGCTCCTGGCGGTTTCCAGGGCATTGCCGGCGGTATGGTCGGCCCCCATGGGGGACATGGAGTAGGTCACCCCGATCCCCTTCAGGGCGCGGGGATCGTAAGCCGGCATGGCCTGACCTTTCACCGCCGGCACCCTGCGCACGCCGAGCACCCGGCCGGTCGTGACCACGCCGCTGCCGATGATTCGGCCCAGGGGTGTACCCTCTCCCACCTGGCGCAGGAGATCCCTGGCGCCTTCCGCGTCCCCGAAGTCGATGATCCCCGCTTCCATGGCCACGCCGATCGCCGCCCCGGTCTCGATGGTGTCCACTCCAACCTGATTGCAGAGGTGGTTCAGCTCGGCCACGGCATCGACATCCCCGATCCCGCAGTTCGATCCCAGCAGCCCGAGGTTTTCGTATTGGAGGGAGGCGACCGTGGTTTTGCCCGAGGGATCGGCGAACACATTGGAGCAGGCGATGATGCACCCCTGGACGCAGGGCAATCCTTTGCCCCCTTCCCCGCCGCGCTTGTCGATCAGCTCGGCGATCATCTCCCCGGAGATCGCCTCCGCCTGTTCGAATTGACCGGAGCTGAAATTCCGGGTGGGCAGAATTCCCAGGGCGTTGCACAGGGAGAGCACCGCCGGGGTGCCGAAGTTGTGACGGTTCTCGGTCTTGGGATCATCCCGCAGGATCCTGTTGAGCTCCCGGCTGGCGGCGGCCAGCGCGCTGCGGTCGGCCGGAGGGGCAGGCTCGGCACCCTCGGCATCGAAAACGATAGCCTTGACGCCCTTCACGCCCATGACCGCGCCCAGTCCGCCCCTGCCGGCCACCCGCAGCTGGACCCCGGTGTGGTCGGTGGTGGCCACGCAGGCGCCGCCCAATCCCATCTCTCCGGCCGGACCGACGACAAGGAAGCCGCAGCGATCGCCGAAGCGCCTGCGCAGCGTCTCGAGGGTATCCGAGCTCTCCCTGCGGCCGAGCTGCGGCGCGTCGATCAGCTCGGCGCGTTCCTTGCCGATGAGCAGGATCCTGGGCTTGGGGTCCTGCGGAGCCTCTTCCAGCACCACGGCCTTCAGCGCCAGCCGCGCCATTCTCTTTCCCACGGCCCCGCCGACATTGCACTCCTTGATCCCTCCGGTGAGCGGGCTCTTTCCGCCCAGGGATATCCGACCCGCCGTGGTCGCGGGAGTGTCCCCGAGAAGCCCCGATGCGACGATCAGCCTGTTACTCCTGCCCAGGGGGTCGCACAGGGGATCGACTTCGTTTAGAAAATGATGGGCGATGAAGGAGCGCCCGCCCCACCTCTGCTCTTCCCGGGAGCAGCTGTGCCACTTGAGCTCCCCGCTGCGGGTGTTCACCCTCAGGATCCTGTTCACTCCGGAACCTCTCCGTGTTCCAGGCGCACCGACAGGCCCGCAATTTCGGCCAGCCCGTCGATCGCCTTCACAACCGGCGTATCGATCTCCACACCCTGAGCCCTGCTCAGGCGCTCTCTTTCCGCCTCGATCTCTCCCGGCAGGTAGATCCTTTCCTGTCCTTCGGCCTTGGCCGAGCCCCGGATCGCCCGTATGTGCCCATCGATCAATCCGGAAAAATGATCCAGGGGCATGAAGCGGCTGATATCGATCGCCCCGACCATGACGCCTACGCCGGTCGGGCCCTGAGGCTGGTGAAACGTTCGCACTTCCCGGGAATACCTGGATCCGGAAAGCAGCCCGCAGACCAGGTCTATGAAAAAAGCCATGCCGTAGCCTTTGTATTCTCCCACCGGCGCCAGCGTACCCCGAATGGCCTCCTCGGGATCGTCGGTGGGAACGCCCCCGGCGTCGAGGGCCCACCCCAGGGGAATACGTTCCCTCAGCCGCGCCGCACGCCTGATCTTGCCCCGCGCCACCACCGTGGTCGACATGTCCAGCACGACGGGGTCCCCCTCCCCCCCCGGGGCCGCGATGGAAAACGGATTCGTGCCGAAGAACGGTTCGGCTCCGCCCCAGGGAGCCATGGAGGCGGCGCCATTGCAGGCGCACACGCCGATCAGGCCCTCCCCGGCAGCCATCAGCGAATACAGCGCCAGCAGGCCGACATTGTTCGTGTTGCGGATCAGGGTCAGGCCGATCCCGAAGCGGCGGGCCTTGTCGATGCATCGGCTCATTCCCTCCGCGGCCGCCGTCTGTCCGAAGCCGTTGCCCCCGTCGATGTGAAGGATCGCCTGCTCGTCGGCGATCACCTTCAATTCGGTGGGAACCTTCATCTGTCCGGCGGCGATTCGCTCGAGGATCGCGGGCAGAAGGTTGATCCCGTGGGTCGGCACTCCCCGCATTTCCGCCGCCACCAGGTACCGCGCCACCAGCCGCGCTTCCTGCGGGTCTACCCCGGCGCTCTGCAGCAGCTCGAGACCGACTTTGGTCAGGTGATCGGCAGTGACCTTCACCGCTACTCCTCGACCAGATTCAGGGATTCGAAAACCTTGTCGAGCTTGTTCAGCTCCACGCTGCTGACGCCCCCGGCGAGCTCGGCCGCCTTCTTCACTTCCCCGGCCACCCGCTGCCGGGCGGCTTCGAGCACCGCTTCGATCTCCCCCCTGTCGACGATGACCAGCCCGTCATCATCTCCCAGCACCAGGTCACCCGGCTTGACCACGACCTCACCGAACACGATGGGGTGGTTGATGCGTCCGAGGGTTCCTTTGGCCGTGCCCCGCATGCACGTGCCCCGGCAGAAAACGGGGAATCCCAGATCGAGAAGCTCCGCGCTGTCCCTGACGCAGCCGTCGATCGCCAGACCTCCCAGCTGCCGGGCAACGGCGGATCCGGACATCAGCCCGCCCCAGTATCCCGCATCGGGATAGCCCTGTGTGGAGGCAACCAGAACGTCACCCCTCTGAGCGATCTGCAGCGCCTTGTGCAGCATCAGGTTGTCCCTCGGGTGACACTCGACGGTGAAGGCGGGCCCGAGCAGCCGGATCCCCCGGGCCAGCGGCTTGATCCTCGGGTCCACGGAGCCTCTGCGTCCCGAGGCCTCGTACACCGTGGCGGCTCCAAGATCTTTGAATGCTTGTACGAGCTTTCGATCCGGTCTCGGCACCTTTGTGTAGACGTGGATCATGGGATTACTCCTTCCGGGTGACCGACAGCCCCATGAGGAAGGCTCCGGCGTTCTGCAGGTGTTGCCGGACCGCCTCTTCCGCACGATCCGGATCGCCCTCGAGAATGCCGTCCAGGATTGCCAGATGCTCGCTGACGATCTCGTGAAAACGCCGCTGCGTGAAACGTTGGCCGAAATGGTTCCTGATCCTCTTGATGCGGTCCAGCAGTCCTTCGTACATCCTGAGGAACGTGCGGTTGCCCACCGCCTTGACGATGGAAAGGTGAACGTCCTCCCACTCGCCCCACTCGTGGACGTACTGCTCGCTTCCCTGCGCACCCTTCAGCAGTTTCTGGTGCTCGGCTCTCTTCTTCGCCAATTCCTCGGTATGGGGCTGAAATCGAGCGAGATGCTTGGCCGCTCCGGTTTCGATGATTTCCCGGATCTCCAGGATCTCGCGGATATCCAGCGGGGTGAGGTGGGAAATCGTCGATCCCCGGCCGGGAACGTTCTCCACGAAGCCGTCGGTCTCCAGCTGCCGCAGCGCCTCCCGCACGGGGGTCTTGCTGACGCCGAGCTCTCCGGCGAAATCCGCCTCGTTGATAGGCAGTCCCGGTGCCAGCTCGCAGTCGATGATCCGCCTCTTCAGGCTTTCGTAGACTCTGACCTTCTTGTTTCCTACAGTGCTCATGAATGAACCCAATTATAATCTAATTATAATCTAATCTTTTTTTAATCATACCAGATTCCCGGGCGCTGTCAATCAGCGCGCCCTGCTTTTTGCCAAAAGGCGACCGGTCGACCGGGGTGCATTCACACCTCGACCGGCCTGTTGGTGAGCCCGGATTCATGCACCGCCATGGTCACCTTGAGCGTCTGCAGGGCGTCTTCGCCGCTGGTCCTGGGCTCCTCTTCTCCCCGGATCACCCGGCAGAAGTGCCCGAGCTGATCGGGGTAGGGATTTTTGCTCTCGATCGGCAGTTTGGTCGTGGTCAGGGGATGCTGCCAGCCTGCTTTTTCCGGATCGGCGTAGTACACTTTGAGCATTCCGGGAAAGGTCAGGGAGGCTTTCGTACCCAGATAATGGTAGATGTTTCCCTTCGTGTGAAAGAAGAAGGGGTTCTCCCCCATGGTGCACTCGTACCCCCACAGCGACGGTGCCGCATCGGACATCAGGATGCTCGCCGGGGTTCCGTCCCTGAAGCGCAGGGAAATGCTCACCGTGTCCTCGACCTCGAATTTGCGGATCTTGTTGCTCGTTTCCGCGTAGACCCTGGCGATCTCCCCGTAGATGAAGCGGAGATTGTCGATCTCGTGGATCGTGTTGATGAGGATCGGGCCCCCTCCCTTGCGCCTGCGCCAGGGACCGACCTCGAAGTACTCCCTGGGCTTGTACATGCACCACAGCACGGAAATCCCCACGATCTCTCCCAGCTCGCCGCCCCGGACCATGTCGCGGGTTGCCACCATCATCGGGTTGAAACGCCTGTGATGGCCGATAAGCAGCTTCACGTGACTCGCATTGGCGCTGCGGATCAGTTTCTCCGCATCCTCCACGCTGTGGGCGATCGGCTTCTCCATGAAGATGTGCAATCCTCTCTCGGCGCAGGCCGAACCCACCGGCTCGTGCAGCTCGTTCGGCAGGGAAATGATCACTCCGTCGAGGGTTTCCCTTTCGATCATCTCCCTGAAATCCCGATAGTAGGCTGCACCGAGCCTCTCGGCCATTTTGGCCTTCGACGCATCTCCGTCGCACAGGGCTACGTACTCGCATTCCTCCATGCCGGCGGCGATCTCCGCGTGCACGTGGCCGATCATGCCGGCACCGATCGATGCCAGGCGCACTCTCCGGCCCCTGCGGTTTCCCGCCTGCCCGGCGCTGTTCCCAGACATGGCTCAAGGCCTCCCGCTCGTTTCTGAGATATTTCCGGCGCTTGAATAATAATTCAAGTATAATCCATTTATTATCTAGATATTTTTCTTTGTCAAGGATTTTTCCGCTGCTGCGGCAGAGCAGACCGGCATCGAGACGGGACGAGGGCCCGGATGCTAGAGCCGGCCCTGCTCGAGAAGCGTCCGGAAGAGATCCGCGGTCCGCTGCGCCCCTTCCCTGAAACTGAGAGCACGAAAAGGTCCGATCAACTCCTGCAGCCCCGCGTCGGAGACGTCGTTTGCCATCGTGTTCACCCGCTGTGCGCACGTGATCTTCCCCTTTGCCGCCGGGAAAAGCTCCTGTATCACGCCGATCATTTCCTCCACGGTGAGGACTTCCCCCAGCATGTTGTAGACCCGTGCGCCTTCCGGTGCCTGCAGGGCGCAGGATGTGAAGGAATCAGCGACATCCTCGGCATACTCCACATTGGCCGGACCCCCAAAGGCGATTTCACAAGAGCGGCCGAGCAGCGCCGCTTTGATCGCCAGCGTGATTCCCGACGTCAGTCCCCTGTCCCGGCCGACACCGTACACCACCGGGGGCCTCAGGCCGACGCTCCGGATTCCCTCCTCCTGCCAGTAGATCCGGGCGCATTCCTCGACCGCCGCCTTGAACACGCCGTAGTGGGTGCCCGGACGTCGCGGGGCATCGTCCCTGATGGGATGGACGCGGTAGCTCTCATCCGAACCCAGGACCGCTCCCGAAGAGGCGTAGAGCACGCACTTCACCTGATCCCTGCGCCTCTTGGCCGCTTCGAAGACGGTGAGTGTGCCGACTACATTGACGACGGCTCCGGAGATCGGTTGCGCTCTGCACTCCGGAGTCTGGAGTCCCGCCAGATGGATTACGTGGGTAACGGCCCATCGATCCAGCAGATTCCCGATCTGATCGAGATCGTTGATATCCCCCTGGACGAAGCGGATACCTTTCAGCTCCTGCAGCGCCAGCAGCAGGGAAAGCCGGGCCGGTCGCGTATCGATGTCGAAAGCGACCACCTCCTGCCGCATGTCGAGCAGCTTCTTGATCACCCAGCTTCCGATGCAGCCCTGGGCTCCCGTCACCAGGAAGCGATTCTCACTCATGATGCGAGCAGCCGGACCCTACTGACTTCGGTAGCCCATCCGCTGGGAGATGTCCCGGGCCGCCTTGACCACGTACGCAGCGATCTCCCCGACCCGCTCGCTGGTGATGACGGTGGCATAGCCGGAGGTGCTGACCGCGGCGATCACCACGTTCCTGTAGTCGCGGATCGGGGCGCCGATGCAGCGCAGTCCCTGCTCGTACTCCTCGTCGTCCAGGCTCCAGCCTCTCCGCCGGGTTTTCTCGACATCCTCGATCAGGGCATCCACGCTCCTGATCGTCTTCGCGGTGAAGGCCTTCAGCTCCCGGTCGCGGTACAGGCTCCGGATCTGCTCGCCCGTCTTTCCCGTCAGGATCGACTTGCCGAGGGCGGTGCAGTACAGCGGCGCCCTCTGCCCTATGATCGAGTACTTCCGCAGGCTGTTGAAGGTCTCCATCTTGTCGATGTACACCACCTCGTCCTCCTGAACGGTGGCCAGGAAGGCGGTGTTGCCGGACAGGGAGGAAAGCTCCCGCAGGACGGGCTGCGCCTCGGTCTTGAGCTCGAGATTGTTCAGGTAGAGGCTGCTGAGCTCGATGAACTCCATGCCCAGGCGGTAGCTGCCCTGAGCGCTCTTTTCGATGTAGCCTCGCTGCTTCAGAGCCTGCAGCAGACGGTAGACTGTGCTCTTGTGCAGATCCAGGCGATTGCCGATCTCGGTGAGGTTCAGCCCGTGCTGCTCCCTGGACAGCAGCTCGAGGATGTCAAAAACACGATCCACGGACTGAACCTTCATAGCAAGCAAACATACCTCTTCGACCCGGAAAGATCAACGGCACGTCGATGAACGGCGCCCTGGCGGCGGCGCTCCGCAGCGAGCGGGAGACGAAGGTTCAGCGTCCCAACCAGCCTCCGTCTACCGCCAGCGTGAACCCGTTCACGTAGTCCGAGGCAGCCGAGGCCAGGAAGACCGCAGCCCCCCTGAGATCCTCCGGCGTACCCCAGCGCCCGGCGGGTATCCGCTCCAGGATCGCCGGCCCGCGCTTGGGGTCCTTGCGCAGCGGCTCGGTGTTGCTGGTGGCCATGTACCCCGGGGCGATGGCATTGACATTGATGCCGTGCTTCGCCCATTCGTTCGCCAGCAGCTGGGTCAGGCCCCGTACTCCGCTCTTGCTGGCCGTGTATGGGGGAATCAGGATCCCTCCCTGAAACGAGAGCAGGGAGGCGATGTTGATGATCTTCCCGCCGCTCTTTTGTCTCATGAACTGCCTGGCCGCGGCCTGGCAGAGGAAGAACAGGGATTTCAGGTTGATGTTGATCACGTCGTCCCAGTCCTTCTCGCTGTACTCCAGCGAGGGCGCACGGCGGATGATGCCCGCGTCGTTGACCAAGATATCGAGCCGGCCGAGCTCTGAGACCGCGGTTTCGATGATCCCCGGCACCGCCTCGATGCTGGCCAGATCCGCCTGCACGGGGACGAAGCGCCTGCCGAGCTTTTCCACCGCCGCTTTGGCCGTTTCCGGGAAGTGCCTGTTGTACACCCCGACGATGTCGGCTCCCGCTTCGGCCAGGCCGATGGCCATGCCCTCCCCCAGACCGGTGCCGGAACCGGTGACCACCGCCGCCTTGCCGTCCAACCGGAACTGTTCGAGTACCATCCCCGGCTCCTACCGAAGACTCGCCATCGGCACATCGTCCATGTCGGAGAAGGTCTGGTTCTCCCCGGCCATGCCCCAGATGAAGGTGTAGTTGCGGGTCCCCACCCCCGAATGGATCGACCAGCTGGGGGAAAGAACCGCCTGCTCGGAGTGGAGGATGAGATGCCGGGTTTCAGAGGGCGGGCCCATGAAGTGCACCACCAGGTCTTCTTCTGGAAAATCGAAGTACAGGTAGGCCTCTATGCGCCGCTCGTGGGTGTGGGTGGGCATCGTGTTCCAGACGTTCTTCGGCTCCAGGATCGTCAGGCCCATCACCAGCTGGCAGCTGGCCACGCCGTCGGGATGGATGTACTTGTAGATCGTGCGCCGATTGCTCTGCTCGTCGGAACCGAGGCGCAGCGGCTCGGATTCCTGGATCGAGATCTTCGTGGTGGGGTAGCTCCTGTGCGCCGGTGCGCAGAGCAGATAGAACTTGGCGCCGCCCTTCTTGTCCGCCGATGCGAAGGTCAAATCCCGGGCGCCGGAGCCGATATACAGGGCATCCTTGCTGCCCAGGGCGTAGTCGCTGCCGTCCACGGTGACGGTGCCCTTGCCTCCGATATTGATGATCCCCATCTCCCGGCGCTCGAGAAGGTACTTGGAACCGATGACCTTCTCGTCCACCCGGAGCTCGAGAGGGGTGGCCGGCTGGATCCCGCCCACGATCAGGCGATCGTAGTAGCTGTAAACCAGCCTGATCTTGCCCGGTTCGAACAGCTCCCGCACCAGGAAGGCCTCCCGGAGCTGCTCCGTGTCGAAGCTTTTCGCCTGATCGGGGTGCACCGCGTGTCTGATTTCCATGTCATTCATAAGTGTTCACCTTTCTTTTAAAGCAGATTTATCTCATCAGCAGCCCCGGCAGCCACATGCTCAGGGAGGGCAGCAGGGTTATCAGCACCAGCGTGATGGCGTTGGCCATCAGAAAGGGAAGGGCCGCCTTGAATATCCTCCCGATGCCGAGCCGGGAGATCGCCGAAGCCACGTTGAGGCACATGCCCACGGGGGGTGTGACCAGCCCCACCGCCAGGCCGGAGATCAGGATCACGCCGAACTGCACGGCGCTCATGCCCAGGGCCTGGACCGCCGGCAGGAACACCGGGGTCAGCAGCAGGATCGCCGGGCTGACATCCACGAAGGTACCGGTGAGAAGAATGATGAGGTCGATGCAGAGCAGGATCACGAACACCGGCATGTTCAGGCCGGTAACGAAGGCGGCCACCATCTCCGGCACATGCTCGATCGCCAGGATCCAGACGTACAGCTGCGAAAGAGCGATGATGATCATCACCGTGGCGCTGGTCATGATGGCTGACCTCAGGATCGGGGGGATGTCCTTCAGCTTCAGGCCGCGGATCACGAAGATCCCGACGATAAACGCGTAGAGCACCCCGATCCCGGCGGATTCGGTGGCCGTCGCGATCCCGAGCACCACCGAACCGATGACGAACACGGGCATGATGGCGGCCAGGATCGACTGGCGGATGCGGAGGAACTTCTCCTTTCCGCTGAGCCGGATCTCCTCCCTGGGATACCGCTTCCAGTAGGAGATTCCGACTGTGATCACCAGCATGATCAGCCCGATCATGATGCCGGGAATCGCGCTTCCCAGAAAGAGCTTGCCCACCGATTCCTCCGCCACCAGGGCATAGATCACCATCGGCACGCTCGGCGGGATGATCATCCCCATGGTGGAGGAGGCCACGGTGACCCCGCTGGCGAACTCCGCCGTGTAGCCGCGGTCCTTCATCTCCGGGATAAGCACGGCACCGATCGAAGCGGTATCGGAGACCGAGGAGCCGGAGATCCCACCGAAGATCATGCTGGCCAGCACGTTCACCGCGCCCAGCCCCCCCCGCAGCCTGCCCACGAACAGCAGGCTGAAATCGATCAGTCGCGTGGTGATGCCCCCGGCATTCATCAGCAGACCCATGGCCACGAACAGGGGGAGGGCGATCATCGCGTAGGAGTTCATGCCCGCAAAGAGGCGCTGCGGCAGCACCGGCAGCAGCTCCGGATGTACGATCAGAAAGTAGCAGAATCCCGAGAGGCCGAGCGAATAGGCGATCGGGATACCCAGGACCAGGAAGAGCAAAAGGCTGACGATCAGAATGATCACGTGGCAGCCTCCTTCCCCGACCCGGGCTCAGCGGCGTCGGGATCCCCGGCCTGCCCGCCCCTTGCGACGATCAGGATGTGGTACAGGCAGTAGAGGATGACCAGGCCGCAGCCGACCGGAACGATGATCTGGATCAGGCGGTTGGGCAGCCGCAGCACCGGCGATTCGAACCCGCCCACGGAGCGGATCCAGGGGAAGCTGTAGTAGATCATCACGGCGTTGATGAACGCGATCAGCAGGAAGCCGAGAATGTCGGCCAGCCTGCGATAGCCGGGAGTGAGCTTGTCCACCAACCAGGTGATCTTGATGTGCTCCCGCCGGCCCAGCGCCGCCGCCGCGCCGATGGCCGTCGTGTAGATGAACAGGTACTCCATCAGCTCGCTGCCCCCGATGATCGCTTCATTGAAGCCGTAGCGGAGAATGACCAGGACGATCGTGAGCATCAGGATGACGAAGAAACAGAGGGTGATGAACCACTCCAGGACGTCGGTGGCGATCTTGACCGCGCGGCGAATCCCCTTCATCTGCTTTGCCTACCCCTTCAGAGAGAATCGAGGGGTGCCGGAGGGCAGGCGCTACGGGAGCACCCGCCGTTCCGGCGCCCCGGTTGTTGATTGCAGGGACTCTACTCCGCCGTAGCGATGGCCATCGCCCGGTTGATGTCGCCCCAGGTGAAGAAGCCGTCGTCCACGTAGGACTGCCAGACCGGCTTGACCGCCTCCCGGAACTGCGCCACGGCCTCCGGGGTGAGCTCGTTCGTTTCCATCCTTTCCCGCAGGAAGTAGTAGTAGTCCTTCTCCGAGTTCAGCCAGATCGTGTCGCTGTAGATTATGGTGGATTCGGCCACGGAGTCGAAGACGGCCTTGAGGTCGGCGGGCAGGCCGTTGTACCAGGCCGGATTGACGTAGAACGGATCGGGGTGCAGCTGCCAGTTGACCACGGAGAGGTACTTCTGCTGCTCGTAGAATTTCATGTCCACGGTGTTGGAGAAGGGGTTCTCCTGTGCGTCCACAACGCCGGATTTCAGCGCCATGTAGGTCTCCGTGTACGCGACCTGCTGGGGATTGGCTCCCAGGGCCTTGAAGGTCTTGATGGTCATGTCGATCGGGGGAGTGCGCATCTTCAGGCCCCGCAGGTCCGCCGGGCTGCGGATCGGCTTGACGTTGGAGGTGATGTTGCGGAAACCGCCGGCCACGCCGCAGGCGGGCACGTAGATCCCATTCCCGATGGCATCCGCGTTGACCTTGTCTCCGAACTCGCTCCTCATCAGTTTTACGACCTGGTCGGTGTTCTCGAACATGAACGGCAGGGTGTACAGCAGGTACATCTTGTTGGCCCTCTCGAACAGTCCGCCCCGGCACCCCTGGACCGAACCGGTCACCACCATGTCCAGCACCTCGGCCTCTTTGCCCAGCACGCCTGAGAAGTACAGCTCCACCTTGATGCGGCCATTGCTGGCCTTCTCCAGCTGCTCTTTGAACAGCTCCATCGATTTGCTGCGCGGATGGTTGGGCGATTGGGTGTTGGCGTACTTGAAGGTATACACCTGCGACGCCGCAGCTCCTTCGGTCTGTCCTTCGGCCAAGACGAGGGACAGGGAAACGACCAGCAGAGCGAGCACTAGAACCAGTTTTTTCATGTCGAACCTCCTGTTCGGCGTTTTTTTCGGGCGGCTCCATGGCTTGCCGCCCTTCTCCGGTTTCATCTGTTTGTTTTACATTATGAAACCGGGTTTTATTATACAGCAAAAAGAGGAGCTGTCAAGGGAAAGATTCGGAAAATTCCCGGATTTTCTGCCCGGATCGAGGACTCAGACCATGTCGAGAACCGGAAGCACCACGGCGCGCAGCCCGGTAAAGGGGAAATCCTCCTGGAGCTCCCGAACCCGGTCCAGGATCTCGGCTTTGCCGCTCTCCTCCACCACGGCCATCATCACGTTGTTCAGAGCAGGCCAGACGTGATCCCCCAGGTGGGGGCCCGTCGTTCCCACCCCGCTGACGTCGTGCCAGCGGGTGTAGTGCTCCACGCAGCAGGAGGTCAGGACTTCGAGCACCTCTTCATCGATCGCCCTGTCGTAGAAGATGAACACCGCCACCTTATCCACGGAGCACCTCCTGTTCGACCCCCTGCTCCGCAGGGTCCATCCGGGGCTGCCCCTCCCCGCTTTCAGCCAGACGGCGAAGCCGGTGCTTCTCCCTTCTGCTCTCGAACAGGTGATAGAGCACCGGGATCAGGATCAGCGTGAACACCGTCGACACCAGCAGCCCGCCGGTGACGGTCAGGGCCATGGGCTTGCGCAGCTCCGAGCCCGAGCCCCCGAACAAGGCGATGGGCAGCAGCGCCAGGATGGTGGTCAGCATGGTCATCAGGATCGGCCGCAGGCGGATCCTTCCGGCCGCCACCACGGCGCGGGTGAGATCATAGTCGCGCTTGCGCAGCAGATTCGTGTAGTCCACCAGGATGATCCCGTTGTTCACGACGATCCCCACCAGCATCAGGAGGCCGATACCGGAGAAGGCGCTGAAGATCGTTCCGGCCAGCAGGTGGATCCAGATCACCCCCACGAAGCTCATGGGCAGGGTGAACATGATGATGAAGGGATCCCGGAAGCTCTCGAACTGGGCTGCCATGATGAAGTAGATCAACGTCATGGAGAGAATCAGTACCAGCACCAGGTCCCGGATCACCTCCTGGATATCCTCCCAGGAACCGCCGTAGACGATCGAAAACCCCGCGGGTATGGCCAGCTGGTCCACCTGGGACTTGATGTCGTTCACCGCCGAGCGCACGTCTCCGCTCACCCGGGCGTCGATGTCGATGACCCGCTGCTGGTTTTCCCGGTCGATGCTGACCGGTCCGTAGGCCTTTTCCATCTCCACCAGGTTGGTGAGGGGAACGGAGATGCCCAGGGGGGAAGCGACGGTGATACGGTTGATGTCCTCCACGGACACCCGGTCGTCGTCCCGGAAGCGGACCCGCACGTCCACCTCCTGTCCCTCGTACAGCACCGTGGCCACAGTCTCTCCGGCGAAAGCCCTTCTGATCGTGGTCCCTACCTGGGCCGCGGTCAGCCCGTACTGGGCGGCCCGGTTCCGGTCCACCCGGATGCGGTACTCCGGCAGGCCCTCCTCCCGGGAGACCTGGGCATCCTGTACCGTTTCCACCGATTCGATGATCTCCTCGATCCTGACGGCCAGCTCCTTGCCCTGCTCCAGGTCGTAGCCGCGGATCGATACGGTCAGACCGCTGGACATGGCGCCGCCGCCGGGGCCGAATCCGCTGGAAAAGCGGACCTCCGCACCGGGAACCCCGGCCACCAGGGGGCGCAGGCTTTCGATGATCTCCTGGTCCGTCCGTTCCCTCTCCCCCAGATCCTTGAGGGCGATCTGGATGGATCCCCTGTTGGACGCGGCGGTGGAGAAGAACCCACCACTGGCTCCAACCTGGATCACCGCGACCTTCTTCTCCGGCACCTCCCGCTCAACGATCGTGAAGATCTCCTCCACGGCCTCCCGGGTGGTGTCGATGTCCGAGCCGACCGCGGTCTCGATGTTCATCATGATCATGCCCTG
>JAFGQJ010000254.1 GCA_016935715.1 Spirochaetales bacterium | reverse complement strand
GTGCCTCTCTATGATGCCCTCGGATACCGACAGACCAAGACCGGTCCCCTTGCCCACCTCTTTGGTGGTGAAGAACGGGTCGAACAGCTTGTCCAGGTGCTCCGAGGCAATGCCGCAGCCGGTATCGGAGATCTCCACCTCGATGGCCTTGCCCCGATCGGCGGTGGTGGCCAGCCTCGTATAGATATTGATATGGCCGCCCTTCTCCGTGGCATCGATCGCGTTGAGGATGATGTTCAGGATGACGCTCTGAACCTGGTTGCGGTCCAGCGTCCGCATGGGTATATCCTTTCCCGGATCGAAGCAGAAGATCACCCCTTTGACCAGAGCCTGGTTGGCCACCAGCGGGATGGTAGTTTCGATGAGCTCATTGATGTCCGTGGGCTCCGGCTCGATCTTGGTCTGCCGGGAGAAATCGAGCAGACCCTTCACGATTCTGCGCACCCGTTCGGTGGAATCGGCGATGGTCTTCAGATCCTCGCGAATTTCCTCGTTGATGTCATCGCGGCGCATCAGCATGTGGGTGAAGGTGAGAACACCGGTGAGGGGATTGTTGATCTCGTGGGCGACCCCCGCGGCAAGACGTCCGACCGAGGCCTGCTTCTCCGACTGGAGGAGCTTCAGCTCGCTCTCGGCCCGCTGGGAGCGGTCCCGCTCCCGCAGAGAGGACAACATTTCACGGAGAGTCTTCTGCAGAACGCCGATCTCGCTCGAAGAGATCGGGCCGATCTCGGGAGACAGATCCCCGGCCGAAACCCGCCGGCTCACGTCGATGAGGCGATGAACCGGCTTGAGGATCCTCCGGCCCAGAAAGTAGCCCAGCGCCACGGCGATCAGCATGCCCGCCGCGGTGATCAGAACGAAGACCAGCAGGGTGTTGCGCCGGATGTCGACGTACTTGGATTCCAGCACCCCCACGTAGAGAATTCCGACCCTGTTTTCGAAGATGTCCACGATCGGCTCGTAGGCGGTGATGTACCAGTCATTGACGACGAAGGCCCTGTCCGTCCAGCGCTCCCCCTCTTCCAGCACCCTGTTCCTCACTTCTTCGGATACCCGTGTGCCGATGGCCCTGCGACCCGCCGCGGTCATCACATTGGTGGAGATCCGCAGGTCCTCGAAGAAGATGGTGGCGGTCCCGATGCTCTGTCCCTTGTACACCTCTTCCCGGAAAACCGTCTCCCGCACCCGGTCGACGATCTCCACGCTGCGGTTCAGGAGCACGCCCGCGTAGAGGACTCCGACGAAGGTGTTGCCGTCGAACAGCGGTACGGCGCAGGTGATGGTCATGCCGGAAGTCTCCTCGGTCTCCGGCCGGGGCGCCGCCATGGGGGTGGGGATCAGCTCGATCCGGGCCTGCTCGGCCAGCCGGGGATCCTCGGCCATCAGGATCTCCCGTGTCAGGATGACCGTGCCGCAGACTGTGGAGTGCCTGTCCAGGCACAGCAGAGCGGCGGGGTTGCCGGGCAGGGTCGGGCCGGCTTCACCGGCGCCGACAGTGGAGCCGTTGAGGCGCACGACGGTCCGTCCTTCCGGGTCTACCACACCGGCAAAGTCCAGGTGCATTTCCCGGGCCAGCGTGCCGAGCCGATCTTCGACGTACGCCGTGTCCCGGGAGGAAACCGCCTGCAGACAGGCGCGCTCCTGGGCAGCGATCTCTAGGGCCAGACGCAGGCGGGTCTCCACGTTCCTGTAGATCTCCCGTGCGGCGTTCAGATCCAGGCGGACGCGGTTGGTCGCTTCGTTCAGCACGGAATTGTTCAGCAGCTGGCCCCCCACCAGAAGCGACAGGCCTCCGACGAGGATGGAGACTCCGAGAAAAGCTGAAATCAGGCGAAAACGGATCGAGTAGGTCACGGTTTCGACTGAACCATAGACCGAATGGGAGTGAAATGTCAAGCTATCGTGAATATAATCACGTTTAAACATGGAGATGAGCGGGCATGGTTTGATCCTGGAAAGCACTGGCCTAGTTCGTCGTTCAGGTGGTACATTATCGTGGATGAACGCAGCGGCATTGGGACCAACAATAGCCGGTCTGATTCTGGCCGGGGGGCTCAACACCCGCATGGGTGGGGTGGAGAAGAGCAGGATTCCAGTGGGCGGGTCCCCCCTGATCCACAGGATCGTGATCCTGCTGCAGAGCCTGTTTCCCGAGGTGATTCTGGTCAGCAATCAGCCGCAGCTTCACCGTGATCTTCCGGGGGGCGTGGTGCTGACCTCCGATCGGTACAGGCGCAGAGGGCCTCTGGGAGGCATCCACGCCGGGCTGGCCTGCGCCGGGGCGGAAGCGGTGTTCAGCGTGGCCTGTGACATGCCCTCGCTGAGCCGGGATCTGATCCTGGAGCAGATCAGGGAGTTCCGAAGCGCCGCGGCCATGGGCTGCCAGGTCCTGATACCGCGCATCGGAGCGCTGATCGAGCCGCTTCACGGGCTGTACCTCACGGAGCTGGAGCCCCTGGCCGGTGAGATCTGCAGCGGACCCGGAGGATACTCGATTCGGAGTCTGCTGGCCAGGGCCCGGACCTGCTATTGGGAACTGGAGGAGGATCCCCACCTCAGCAGTGCCTTCTCCAATCTCAACACGCCGAAGGATTTTCACGTTCACATCGAGGAGTCGGGGAGAGCGTAGGGATGCGCCGCCTGGAAATACTGCGCATCAGCGGAGGAGAGCGGGAGTCTCGGCAGGATCTGGTCACCGAGGAAGTGTCTCTCCGCCTGCTGGCCGGGCACAGGCGCATCGCCGTGCTGATGTGCTCTCCCGGAGATCTGGAGGATCTGATACGGGGATTTTTTTACAGCAACCGCTTCATCTCCCGGGCTGATCAGATCCGCCGGATCGTGATAAACCGGGCCACCTGGAGCGCATTTATCGAGCTGGATCCGGGGATCGACCCGGACAGCCTCAGGCTCGGGGGGGTCGTCGGATCGGCCTGCGGATCGATCCTGCCGCTGGACGAAGGGGACGGACCTTCGGGCCGGGACGAGTCGCATGCGGAGGGAGAGGCTTGCGGGGAGGCGGACAGGGTGGAGAGCGCGCTGCGGGTGAGCTCGCGGCGGATCAGCGATCTGATGGAGGAGCTGCGGTCGCGCTCGAAGCTTCACCGCCGCACCGGCGGCGTGCACGCCGCCGCCCTTGCCGGTCCGGGGGGTGTGATCATTTTTAGGGAAGACATCGGCCGACACAACGCGGTGGACAAGGTCATCGGCGCCTGGCTGTTGCAGGACGGCGGCTTCGACGACAAGATCCTTCTTACCAGCGGCAGGCTTTCCTCGGAAATCCTGGGCAAAGCCCGGGCGTGCAGCCTGCCGGTGGTCGTGTCCCGCAGCGCGCCTACCGACCGGAGCGTCGCCGCAGCCCGGCGGCAAAACATCACCCTGATCGGGTTCGCCCGGGGCCGGCGGATGAACGTCTACAGCGCCGCGCAGCGGATCCTCGGCGAAGAAGGGTGCGGAGGGGCGGGCAGCGGGAATGCGGCTCACCATGTTTGACACGGGAAAAGCATCCGAAATATACTCGGCTCCATACGGAGAGCGGACAGAGAGGGAACCATGAAAATAGCAGTTACCGGAAAAGGAGGAGTCGGCAAGAGTACGCTGGCGGCGCTGATCGCCCGGGTCGTGCGGGATCAGAGCAAAAAGGTGGTGGTCATCGATGCCGATCCGGACATGAACCTGGCCACCCTTTTCGACATCCCGTCGGAGCGGCAGGTCGCTCCCATCATCGAGATGAAGGAGCTGATCGCTGAGCGTACGGGAACCGAGGTGGGCCAGCCGGCGCCGTTTTTTACGATGAATCCAAAAGTCGACGACATCCCGGAGAAGTACTGGGTCGACCAGAACGGGGTCAAGCTCCTCGTGATGGGAACCGTGCAGCGGGGAGGGGGCGGCTGCGCCTGTCCGGAAAACGCCTTCCTCAAGAGCCTGCTCGGACACATGATGATCGCCCGCCAGGAGTGGGTGATCCTGGACATGGAGGCGGGCATCGAGCACCTGGGCCGGGGCACGGCTCTGGGCGTCGACAACATGCTCGTGGTGGTGGAGCCGAATCGGACCAGTGCCGAGACTGCCCATCGAATAAAAAAACTGGCCGCCGACATCGGCATCAAACGGGTCAGAGTGGTGGGCAACAAGGTGCGCGGCTCCGTCGACGAGGATCTGATCCGAAAGCACTGCGAGGGCCTGGAGATCCTCGGTTTTCTGCCTCTTTCCGAGCAGATCCGGCAGATCAGCACCGGAGAGATCTCTCTGGAACAGGTGGGGGAAGAGACCCTCGAACCGGTCCGTTCCCTGGTGAACGGCCTGAGCTGATGTCTTGGTAAAATCGTGCACTTTTTGGTAATATATTAAAATGGTCGAAAAGCTGTTGATTCGATAGGATTTCTACTATATAATCCTGCCGGAAACGTGGCAAAAGTAGAGGTACGGAGAGTGACACGCTGCTTTTCAGCGGCCTCTGAATATATAACCCCCCTGTGTATCACTGCCAGAGGGTCATCCACAGCATGCTCGAGACTGCATCCGGCAGGTTGTGGCCCTTTGAATCCTTTCAGGCATCAATATGAGCGACAGAGGTCCGGAAAATAGCCCCGCAACGGAGCGGCAGCAGATTCGTCTCCCCTTTGAAATTCTTTTGAACATTATTTTTGGAGGTACTTGATGGCCAAAGAACTGAAGTATGC
>JAFGQJ010000253.1 GCA_016935715.1 Spirochaetales bacterium | reverse complement strand
TTGTTCATGCAAATCTCCTTTAGCATGGATTTTATCTCTTCCGTCTACGCGAAAGAGTGGTTTCCAGTTTATGGGCCAGCCGGCGGGTGATGATCCCCTCCGGCTTGAGCACCAGCACGGCGATCAGTATCGCCCCGTAGATCACGATCCGCCAGGAAGCCACCGCCGGCGGCAGGATCAGAGTCAGGCCGTAGAGGGCCGGCGCGGCCAGCACAGTGCCCCACATGGTGGCATATCCCCCGACGAAGATCACCGTCATGAAGATACCTACCAGATGGAAGGTGAAGAAGTCGAGGTGAAAGCTGCGGTAGATGAACCCGTAGAGCACCCCGCAGCCCCCGGCCACCAGGCTGGAGAAGGTCTGAAGCAGCCGTCCCAGCCGCTTGATGTCCACCCCCATCGATGTGGCCAGGTCCTTGTCCACGAAGACCGCCGCGGCGGCCCGTCCCAGCCGTGAGTGCTCGAAGCGGTAGATCAGGAAACCCACCACCACGACCAGGACATAGAGAAGAATGAGCATCGTCCACCTGTGCATGACCGGGCTGCCCGCCACCGCGGGCAATCCGAACATTCCCATGGTGGCGCCAACGGCCTTGATGTTCTCCACCGCGGTGCGGCTGATGTAGATGAAGGTGAAGCCCACGATAACCACGGTGAAGGTCGGGGCGTCGCCGATAAACAGGCTGACGATGTAGCCGATGACCCCGCCTGCGGCGAAGCCGGCCAGCAGAGCGACGACAAACGGAACCTCGAGGCTCTGCACCATGTAGCCGGCCAGGTAGCCGGAAATGAGCATGTTGGCCACGGTCAGAAAGTGCAGGTGGGCGACCCGGTAGGGCACGTACAGGCCCCAGCTCATCAGGATGTAGATGGCGCTGATGGTCAGGAAGTAATACAGTGCTAAGGACATAAGGCCTGCCGCTCCTTACAGCTTGATCCCGAACAGGCCCCGCGGCCTGAACAGCATGATCAGAAGCAACACCACGAAGGCGATGGCGTTGGACCAGGAGCCTGATATATAGCCCTGGACCAGGGCTTCCAGGATCCCCAGGGCCAGCCCCACCACCAGGCCTCCGACCAGGTTTCCCAGCCCGGCGATGATGGAGACGGCCAGCACCTTGTGGGCCACCAGCTCCCCGAGCCCCGGGGAGGAGTAGCCCAGCAGCATGGCCAGCAGCACGGCGATCAGCCCGCCGAGCACTCCGGACAGGGCATAGCTCTCGAAGCCGGTGCGCAGCAGCGGGATTCCCACCAGCCGGGCTCCATTGGGGTCTTCGGCGATGGCCCGGAAGGCCCGTCCCGCCCGGGTCTTGTACAGCAGCAGAAAGATCCCCGACACGGCGACCACGCCTACGGCCAGGGAAGCCACCTGCCCGCCCATCAGGCTGATCAAACCGACGCGTAAAATGGGCACCTCTCCAGTCAGTCTCGAGGGAAAGGCGATGGGCAGGCCCTTGTTGAAACCGTGGGACAGAATGTCGGTGATGATCATGCCGATTCCCAGGGACAGGACCATGGTGGTGTTGATGTCCACCTCCTCGCGGTTGCTCATGATCTTCTGAAACAGCGGCGCGGAGATCAGGTTCAAGAGGACTGATGAGACGATGGCCGCCAGCACGGCCAGGACGATGTTGTTGCCCGTGTAGCGAAGCACCACCCAGGCGATGTACATCGAGAAGACCACCACCTGGGGATAGGAAAAATGGATGATCATGGCCACCAGGAGCAGGAGGTTGAATCCCGTGGCCAGCAGCACGTAGATGCTCCCCAATGACAGACCGTTGATGACCTGGGCTATGAACGTTTGCATTTCAGGCTCCGATATAGGCTTCCCGCACCCCGGGGTCGTTGAGCAGCTCGTCCGCCGAACCGCTCAGGGTGACCTTGCCTGTTTCGAGCACGTAGCCGCGGTGGGCGCACTTGAGGCTCTTGTAGGCGTTCTGCTCGCTCAGGAGGATCGTATAGCCCTCCCGGTTGAGATGGACGAGGATGTCGAAGATGTCATTGACGATGATGGGCGCCAGCCCCAGGGAGGGTTCGTCCACCATGATCAGCTCCGGCGCGCTCATCAGGGCCCGGGCGATGGCCAGCATCTGCCTCTCCCCCCCGCTCAGGGTACGGGCGATCTGGTTCTTGCGCTCCTCGAGCCTGGGAAACCACTGGTATACCCGCTTGAGGTTCTTGCCCACGTTCCTCATGTTGTGATGAGCCCCGAGCAGGAGATTGTCGAGCACGCTCATGGAGGCGAATACGCCGCGGCCTTCCGGCACCAGGCACAGTCCGGCGCGGACATTTCGATCGGCCGACACACCGCCGATCGACTCGTCCTTGAACAGGATCTCCCCCGATTGTGGGGTATTGATGCCGAGAGAGGTCTCCAGAAGGGTCGTCTTGCCTGCGCCGTTCGCCCCGATCAGGACGACGATCTCTCCCCGATGAACCTCCAGGTCGACGCCCTTCAGGGCGTTGATGTGGCCGTAGGCCACCGAAAGGTCCTTCACCCGCAGCAGCACCTCATTCCGTGCCAAGATACGCCTCCAGGACCTTCGGATTCTTCTGAATCTCCTCCGGGATCCCCGCCGCGATGGTCTCGCCGAAGTTGAGCACCGTGACCCAGTCGGAGAGGTTCATCAGCATCTTCACATCATGGCTGATCACCACCACCGTGATCCCCATCTCCCGGATGCGGCGGATCACATCCTCAACCAGCTCGGTCTCCTGGGCCCCCATGCCGCTGTTCGGCTCGTCCAGGAGAACGATCTTCGGCTTGGATACCAGGGCCCGGGCAATCTGCACGAACTGGCGCTCCGCCCATACCAGATCCACGGCCCAGCGATCCGCTTCCTTCTCCATGTTCACCAGGGCCAGGGCCTCCCGGGCCGCCGCCTCGATCTCCTGCTCCACCCGCGAGGGTCTCAAAGGAAGCCGCAGGAAGATATCGAAGAGGTCGCGGGAGCGGAAACGGTAGGACCCGGCCATGACGTTTTCCAGCACGGTGAGATTGGAGGCGAGCTTGGCTGCCTGAAAGGTGCGGCGAACCCCCAGCCCGGCGATCACGTGGGGCCTGAGCCCGGTAAGGACTTCCGATTCCAGCTGGATCGTCCCCTCCTCCGGCGCCAGGTGCCCGGTAATGCAGTTGAACAGGGTGGTCTTGCCCGATCCATTGGGACCGATGATTCCGTGGACCTGGTTCTTTTCGATGTCGAAGCTGACGTCGTTCAGGGCCCGCAGAGCCCCGAACGACTTGTTCACCCCGCGAATGGAGAGCATGAATCGGTACCGCCAGCGTAGAACATTATCAGTGTGTCGCAGATAGATGGAGAATATAGACAATCCTTCCCGGCTCGTCAAGAACAGGTTTGGTCGCGTCCGGGGCTTTTCCTCAACTTGACCTTGCGCAGACACCGGTTTACGTTTTACGAAACC
>JAFGQJ010000252.1 GCA_016935715.1 Spirochaetales bacterium | reverse complement strand
TTGTAGCTGCTGCCTCCCACCAGGACCTTGCCGTCCGCCTGCAGGGCAAGGGCGCGGGCCGTGATTCCCCCGCCCAGCATGGCGAACTCCACGTCCAGCGCTCCGGGGCATCTGCGGGCAACCGAAACGGTGTAGACCTGCGTGACCGCCGGGTCTTCGGCTGTCACCCTCACCTCCAGCGTGTTGGACCCCAAAACCAGAGGAAGAGCCGGGGACGGGCTGCCCGAACTCAGAGCCTGCCATCCCTCCGCATTCATCCGTGCCTCCAGGCTGGGCAGTGCATCGGCGACAGCGGCCGTGACCGTCATGGAGCCGTCAACCCCCGTCACGGTGCTCGCGTACACCGCAGTCGCAGAGCTGAAAGCTGGAACGAGCGTGCCCGGGCTCACCATGAGGGATGCCAGCTGCGCGTTCCCGCTCAACCGCCGAACCGCGATCGTGTAGGTTTTTCGGGTGATGCCGTCCTCTGCGGTCACCCTCACGCTCACGGTGTTGTCCCCCACGTCCAGCCAGAGCGAGGAGGAGGCGACACCTGGAGCGCAGAGCTGCCACACGCCGCCGTTCGCCTGGACGTGGATCGCCGCCGCCGCATCCGCCGGACTCGTCGTGACCTTGAGGAAGCCCACCCCGCTGTCGACCGTGGCCGAATACGAGGTTGTAGAGGCGTCGAACACCGGATCGAGCGTGCCGGCGCTGATCGCCAGGGCACTCAGCTCCGCGTTCGCGCTGATCCGATGTACAGTGATCGTGTAGAGACTGGAGGTGACTCCGTCCTCCGCAGTCACCTTGATCTCGATCAGGTTGTCCCCTTCGATCAGGGACAGCACCGGGGAGGGGCTGCCCGAGTCGAAGGACTGCCAGCCTCCGCCGTTCACCTGAACCTGCAGGGTGCTCCTGTAATCCGTCGCGACGGCGGTCACGGTGGTGGTGTCTGCCGCATTGGCAACGCTCGATCCGTAGCTCACCGTCTGCGATTCGAAGGCCGGATCGAGCGTCCCGGCGCTGATGGCTAGGGAATCCAGCAGTGCCTCGGCGCTCAGGCGATAGACCTCGATCGTGTAGACCTTGGAGGTCACTGTATCTTCGGCGGTGACGCGGACCTCGACCGTGTTCATTCCCGGATCCATGCTCAAGGGCGAGCAGGGGCTGCCCGACATGATCTCCTCCCAGCCGGAGCCGTTCGCCTGGACCTCGATCCTGGCCCGGGGCGAGGCTTTGGCGGCCGTGACCGTCACGCTCTCCACGTCATCCGCGACACCGACGGTGTAGGCGGTGGCCCCTGGGGCGAAGGCCGGAACCAGGGTGCCGGAGCTGATCCCCAGATCCTGGAGATCGGCGTTCGCCGAAGGCTCCTGCGGTCCGGAGAGGCTGCAGGCGGCCAGGAGGAGCGGGATCAGGACCACGCCCGCCAGGATTCCCAGCAACATCTCAGCTGAGATTGGCCTGTCTGTTCTTCCTTTCCTCATGATCAATTCCTCCGCTCGACCGACGACTGGAGCGCACCGCGGTCACCCCTTGCCCTTCCGGCACCCCGCAGCCGGCTCTCGTTCCCCCCGCTTCGTCTTTCAGGGCCGGTAGCGCACCACGGCCATGTCGTTGCCGGATCTGCCGCCGGCCAAGATCCTGCCGTCGGCCTGGATGGCCAGGGCCTGGATCGGGGTGTCTATATGGCTGTCCAGGTCGGTCGTTATCCTGCCGAGGTAGCCGAACTCGGCATCCGGGACTCCGGCTGAGCTGTAGCGGGCCAGGGCGAACGCGTCGTAGAAGCCGCCGCTGGGTTCGGTGCCGCCGGCCGCCAGGATCTTTCCGTCCGCCTGCAGGGCCGCGGCCGCAGCGCTGTCCGCCTTGTTTGCGCCGAAATCCGTGGTCACCTTTCCGTAGCTGCCGAAGGAGGCGTCCAGGGATCCACTTGCAAGGTAGCGGGCCAGGGCGAAATCACCGCTCGCATAACCGGACACGATGAAGCGCCCGTCGAGTTGCAGACAGATCGACCGTGCTCCGTCGCTGCCGCCCCGGAAGTCCGTGGTCACCACGCCGCCGGACCCGAACCCCGGGTCCAGGGAGCCGTTGTCCGTGTAGCGCAGGATGATGAAGTCCATGTTCTTTTCACCGGCCAGCAGAATCCCGCCGCCCGGATGCACGGCCACTGCCCGGCCGAACTCCTCGCCTCCCATGTCCGTTGCTGCGATCCCTCCGTTTCCAAAGCCGCTGTCCAGGGAGCCGTCCGGGTCGTAGCGCACCAGGACGAAATCCCTCTTGTAGATCGCCCAGGCATAGCCGGCTGCGATGATCTTGCCGTCTGGTTGAAGCGCCATGGCGCTGCAGTAGTCGCCGCTGCTGCCGACCGGCGTCGTGACCACCCCGCTGCTGCCGAAGCTCGCGTCCAGGGCTCCGGTAGTGGTATAGCGGGCGATCCTGAAGTCGTTGTCCGTCCCGTTGTTGAAGTAACCACCCACCAGGATCCTGCCATCGGGGAGCAGAAGCATGCAGGTGGGCCAGCCGTCGGTGTCCATGACCACGCCTCCGCTGCCGAAGCCCGGATCCAGGTTGCCCGACGCGTCGTATCGGGCCAGTACCATGCGTTGGTCCAAGCCGGTGCTGTGCGAACCAGCGGCCAGGATCTTGCCGTCAGTCTGTACGGCGATTGCCACGCAGCTCTCCGTCCCTCCCAGATCCGTCTTGACGATTCCCCCGGTGCCGAAGGCAGGGTCCAGTGAGCCCGCTTCCCTGCCCAATCCCGAGATCGCAAAATCGTAGGGATCCTCGTCGGCGTCGTCATTGGCGATCGTAGCGGTCGCGTTCTTGATGCCCCCCTCTTGGGGGGAAAAGCGCACGGTGAAGGTGGCACTGTTCCCCGCCTGGATCGAGGCGGGGGGCGGCACCTGCAGGGTGAACTGCGCAGCGTCCGCACCGGTGAAGGCCACCGCATCCGGGCTGCCGGTCAGGTTCAGCGTATCGGTGCCCAGGTTCTGGATGGTGAACACGATGTCGCTGTCCAGCCCCACCACCGTTGTCGAAAAGCTGCAGCTGCCGCTGCCGTTGGGAATCAGGGTGGAGCCCTGTTTGACCTCCATTTCCGGAGCCTTGCCCGCCACGGCTGTGATCTCGAACTGGTACTCGCCCTCGTCCAGGTCGGTGTTGCGGATACCGAGGCTGGCAAAGCGTGTGCCGGAACCGCTATCCGGGGTCGGCATGAAGCGCACGGTGAAGGTGGTGGAGCTTCCCGCCGGTATCTGAGCCGCGGGAAAGGGCTCCACGACGGTGAACAGGTGGGCGTGGTAGCCCAGCAGCTCTACTGTCGGGGTGCCGGTCAGGTAGAGAGCTCCCGCACCGTGATTCTCGATGGTGAATACCGTGTCGCTGAATGATCCGGTCTCCGCGCCGGCAATATCGATGCCCGAAGCCCAGTTCGGCACCTCCGCTCCGTCCTTCGTGATGCCGATCTCCGGCTCATCCCCGCCCTGGTCCGTCATTTGGCAAGCGGCCAGCGCCACGATCAGCAGCAGGAACGGCACCCGGCGCATCGCTGTCTTCATCGTTCCTGCCTCCGCCCCGGTCCCGGGACAGCCGACAGGCCGGTGAGCGGCACGAGCATGCGCGGTGCGAACGTCGGTACTCGTTTCATTTCAAAGCTCCGAAGTCGTAGATGTAGGCGGAGCCGCGGGAGCCGTCGTCCCCGATAGCGCCGGCCAAAACCGTTTCGTCGCTGCAGGCGACGGAGCATCCGAAGATGTCCAGCTGCTCGCCGTCGCCTGCGGCAAGTCTCTTGACCTGCCCCCAGTTGTCCGTCCCGCCCCGATCGCGGGAGAACAGATACACCGCGCCTCGGGCGCTGTCGGCATTGGAGGCGCAGGCCGCCACCGTGTCGCCGCAGACGGTCACGGAGCGCATCAGGGTGTCCGCCGCGGTGAGCCGCTTGGCTTCTCCCCAGTAGTCGGGACCTCCCCTGTCCCGCTCGAACACGTAGGCGCACGGCGACTGGGAGGCTCCCACCGCCACGATGTCTGCCTCCACGTCCACGGACCAGCCGAAGAAGTCGCTCTGCGCTCCGTCGCTGGCTGTGAGCCGCTTCGCCTGCCCCCAGTTGTCCGCTCCTCCCTGATTCCGGTAGAACACGTAGGCCGCCCCCTGGCCGCTGTAGAAGGCATCGACCCCGTGGGCTCCCACGACGATCGTGTCTGAGTGCACGGCGACGGAAACACCGAAGCAATCGAACGCGGCGCCGTCCGCCGAGATCAGCTTCCTCACCTGCCCCCAGTTGTCCGCTCCGCCCTGGTTCCGGTAGAATACGTGGGCCGAACCCTGGTTCTCGTTGGCGCCGATGTCGTCCCCCGACTGGGCGACCACCAGGACATCGCCGTCGAGCGCCACGGGACCGCCGAACTCCGTGCTGTCGCTTACGGTGATCTGCCTGGCCTCGCCCCAGTTGTCCGTCCCGCCCTGATTCCGGTAGTAGACGTAGACCACGCCCTGGCCGCCGGCGCTGGTCACCAGCGTGTCCCCGTCGATCGCCACGTAACCGCCGTACCCGCCGCTGCTGTTTGCGGCGGTGATCTTCTTCAACTGCCCCCACGCATCCGCCCCGCCGTGATCCCGGACAAACAGGTAGACCGCACCCTGGTTCCAGCTGGATCCATCCGCGTACCGCGGGCAGGATACCGCCGCCGTGTCCCCGCAGACCGACACCGCGCTGCCGAACTGGTTGTCCTCGGTTCGATCCGCGGCAACCAGCTTCCGCATTCCCGCGCCGGCCACGGAAATCGTGTATGAGGGTACGTCATCGTCATTGCTGCTGATGGTTACGCTGCAGCTTCGGGCGCCCGGGCCGGAAAGCGGATCGAAACGGACGGAGAAGAAGGTTGCATAGGAAGGCTCCAGCAGGGCCGCCAGGCTCTGCGTGTCCAGATCGAAATCCTGCAGATCGCCTCCGGACAGAGCAACCTCCGAGATCAGAAGGTTCTCCTCTCCCAGGTTTTCTATGGTGAAACCCACGTAGCCGCAGCAGTATCCTCCATCGCCGTCGATCAGCACCGGCTCGTCGAACAGATACTCCCCCGCGCCGGGTGGCATGATCGTGGAGCCCTGCCTCACTTGCAGGTCCGCCGGAACGGCCGGAGGGGGATCAGAGGGGGGAGCGTTCTGATTCTGGCAGGCTTCCAAGGCCAGCACGCAGGCCAGCATGCACAGGCAGGCTCGTATCACCCGGGACAAGGATCGGATCGTTCTATTCTTGACACGTCTCATGTTTCACTCCTCCATCGTGATCGGCTCCGGCTCCACTCCCTGCGCAACTCCTCGAACTGTCTCGAGCTGCAGGCACGAGGAGCGGGCGTTCATCGCGGAAAGGCGTACACCGCATACGCCGCGCCCGTGGACTGGTTTTCCGGGCTGGCTCCGATCATCCCGTAGCAGCCGTCGATTGCAGCGGCGCTGCCCAGATAACCGCCGGCTGCCGGCTCGGTCAGCTCTGTTCCCGAGCTCCAGATGTTGTCCGGACCGGTGCGCCGGAACACGTAGGCCTTGTCGTCGCCGGTGGACATCACGATCGCATGATCTGCGGATATCGCCACGGGGGAACCGAAGCGGTTCCAGTCCTTCGGCTCGGGGTGCACCAGCTTGATGCCGCCGTCCCAGGTGTCTATACCGACCCTGTGGAAGATGTAGGCCGCACCATGCGCGCTGCCCGCCCCCGCCTGCTCCGGAGCGCCCACGACCACGTACTCCCCCTCGATGTCCACCGGGCCGCCGAACCCATCACCGCCGTCCGGCGCCACCAGCTTGGTGCCCGAATCCCAGCTGTTCAGACCCGTGCGGCGGAACACGAAAGCCGCCCCCGGAGACGAAGCGACGATGTAGTTGCCGTCGATGGCCAGGGTGTGGCCGAAGTTCGCCTCCGGGGCGACGATTTCCGTGCCGGAATCCCAGCTGTTTTCCCCCGTCCGGAGGAACACATACGCACGGGTTCTCCAGATCAGGCCCACCACCACGTAGTCGCCGCTGATCGATACCGAGTAGCCGAACTGGTCATCGGCCACCCGGTTCGGCGCGACCAGCTTCGTGCCCGCATCCCAGCTGTCCGTGCCGGTCCGGTGAAACACGTACGCCGATCCCTGCACTCCGTCCGCCCGCGGGGTTCCCACCACGGCGTAGTCCCCGCTGATCCCCACCGACCAGCCGAACTCGTGCCAGCCGCCCGGCTCCGTGGCTGCCAGCTTGGCCACCTCCTGCCAGGTGTTGGTCCCGGTGCGGCGGAATATGAAGGCTGTGCCGCGGTCGGTGTAGCCGTCCGCGTCGTCGGACCAGGCTCCCACGATCGCATGGTCGCCGTCGATGTCCACCGCACAGCCGAAGCGGTCGTTGGTGTACATACCCGACCCCACCAGCCGCTCGAGGTCGGCCTCGGCAAAGGGATAGCGGGGCATGCCGCTCAGCTCCGGCGAGTGCTCGCCTTCCCCCGCAGCGTTCTCACTGGTGAGAACGAAGTAGTAGGGCCTGTCGTTCGTGAGATCGGTCCAGGTGTAAGAGGTCGAACCCACGTTCCGGCTCTCCCCGTAATTCGTGGAGGAAAGGCCGCTGAAAGTCGCCATGTAGATGTTGTAGGCCGTCGACTCGGGCACCGCATCCCAGCTCAGGGTGAGCTGGCGGTCTCCGCAGGCGCAGTGGATGTTCTGCGGGTACCCCGGCGCCTGGGTCTGTGGAGTGTCCGAGCCGGGGTCGAGGGCACAGCTGTTCAGCAGCCAGCCGCTCGCAAGGATCGCCGCCACGAGGAGCAGCAGCTCGATATAATCCGCCAGACTTCGTTTCATGGTCAGACTCCCTTTTCTCCCAGACCGAAGCGCCAGGGGTGCTCGCTCTGTTCTCGATCTTCGTCCTCCTATTGATAGAGCAACTTGCGTGCCAAAAGGCGGCACATCCCCCTGGAAGGAGAGGGATTTTCCGCCCCCGGGGTCGGTCGGCCCAGCGGGCTGACTCGAAATCTGGCGAAACCAGCCGGGATCAGCGGGGGCTCATCTGCGGGTGTGGGGCTCCGCAGGCAACGACACCCGAAAATTGCGTTTCTTCAAACGGTGGTTATTTGTCTGCAGTCAAAGGATTTATCACCAGGGAGCCCGAACAGAATTGCATGGCTGCAACAATGTGGCAGCCAGGCTGCAACGGAAGCGATGCAGAGCCGACAAGACGAGGCAGGAAAAGGGGAGCGGGAGACGTTCCGTAAAAGGGGGACGGCTCGGCGGCGCACAGGCCGGTTCCGTCACTGCGGCCGCTGCATGACCATGTCGCTGGACAGCGTAAGCATCTCCACGTTTGTCGATCGGTGAAAATCGGCGGCTTTCGGGCAACTACTTGCCTGGAAAAGACTTATAACACAGGCAGCGATTTCTGCTCGGCGATGGTTGATCCGGGTCCCTCCGGGCACAGACGCCATCCTTCCTGTTACGGGCGGGGCTTGCCTGATTGCCTCCACTGGCACGGGACTTGCATTTCCATATCCGCAAACGCGCGGTCGCAGGTATGGGAACGGTTGAAACCGGGCGGCCGCCTGGAGGTTATCATGAAACAGAAGCGGATCCGTTGTTTTCTATTCATTCTATTCATTCTAGCGGCGCTGGCGCTCGCCTGTTCCTGTTCTCTCGATACGCAGGAGGATGGGCCGACGGCGGACCTCGTTGCTCCCGCGGTTGACTCGGTAGACCCGTACGACGGGGAGGATTCCGTCTCCGTGGTTCCGAGCATCACGATCGAGTTCTCGGAGGAGGTGGAGCGTGTCGGAGCGGAGCAGGCCTTTTCGCTGTCCGACGGCGCCTCCAACGTCGACGGAAGCATCAGCTGGTCCGGCAATGCCATGGTCTTCGA